>CAZPJZ010000491.1:0-2757 GCA_964586995.1 uncultured Pirellulales bacterium
CCGGCAGCAAACACAATTTCCGTTGGGGCCCCCAGCGCAAGGAAGCTGTTGCCTGTGAGAACTGCTACGAATACCCGCAGGCATCGGCCTGTTTCATCCAGAAGGTTTTGGACTCTATGGAAGATATAATGCGGCTGGCCACCAGCGAAGCAATGCTGTTTAAGCACGGCTCAGGAACCGGCACCGACCTTTCGACCCTGCGAAGCAGCCACGAGAAACTCTCCGGCGGCGGCAAACCGTCCGGGCCTTTGAGCTTTATGCGGGTCTACGACCAGATCGCTGCGGTGATTAAATCGGGCGGAAAAACCCGGCGGGCCGCGAAAATGCAGTCCCTGAAGGTCAGCCATCCCGACATAAAAGAGTTCATCACCTGCAAGACTGAAGAAGAGCAAAAGGCCTGGGCACTCATCGAAGCCGGCTACACCGGCGACTATAACAACGAGGCGTACAGCAGCGTAATGTTTCAGAATACGAACCTTTCCGTGCGTGTAACCGATGAGTTCATGCAGGCGGTGGAGAAAGACGATACCTGGGCCACATACGCTGTAACGACGGGCCAGAAGGTCGCGGAGTACCGGGCGCGACATTTGATGGAGCTGATTGCTGAGGGGACACGGATTTGCGGTGATCCGGGCGTGCAATATCACAGCACGATTAATCGCTGGCATACTTGCCCTGCCTCCGGGCCAATTAACGCCTCAAATCCTTGCAGTGAATTCATGTTCATCGATGATTCGGCCTGTAATCTGGCTTCGCTGAATCTTATGAAGTTCCTTAAAGAGGATGGCTCCTTTGACGTTGCCGGGCTCAGAAAAGCGGTTCGGATATTCATTATCGCCCAGGACATTCTGGTTGACAACGGCAGCTATCCGGACAAATCAATTGCCTTGAACAGCCATAAGTTCCGTCCGCTGGGCCTGGGCTATGCAAATCTTGGCTCTCTTATTATGAGCCAGGCCCTTGCTTATGACTCTGACCAGGCCCGGGCACTGGCTTCGGCCATCAGTGCGGTAATGACCGGGGCCGCTTATGCGGCCAGCGCCGAGCTGGCTTCCATCCTGGGGCCGTTTGAGGAGTTCGAGAAAAACCGAGATCCGATGCTCAAGGTCATAAGTATGCATCGTCAGCACGCCTACGATATTCCGGAGTCTCACTGTGCGCATTATTTGCGTAACGCCGCCAAGGACATCTGGGATGAGGCGTTCGACGCCGGCTCAAAAGTGGGCTTCCGCAACGCCCAGGTAACGGTTCTTGCCCCAACGGGAACCATCGGCTTCATGATGGACTGCGACACGACGGGAATTGAGCCGGATATAGCCCTGGTCAAGTATAAGCTGCTCGCGGGCGGTGGAATGTTAAAACTGGTCAATAAGACCGTGCCAATGGCTCTCGAACGGCTCGGCTATAGTATCAATGACGCAAAATCCATCTGCGATTATATAGATGAGCATGAGACTATCGAGGCAGCAGAGAAACTCAATCCGAACCATTTGCCTGTCTTTGATTGTGCTTTCAAGCCCAAGAACGGCAAAAGGCATATCCATTACATGGCGCACCTGAAAATGATGGCTGCGGTCCAGCCGTTCATATCGGGGGCCATAAGCAAAACAATCAATATGCCAAAGGAAAGCACAACTGAGCAGATTATGGCGGCCTATATGGAAGGCTGGAAGCTTGGGCTAAAAGCGGTAGCCATTTATCGCGATGGGTCCAAGAAACTGCAGCCTGTTTCCACTGATAAGCACAAGGATGTGCGGGCCAAAGCCGCTGCCGAGGCGTCGGCGGCTCCGGCTCGCCCGTTCAGACGAAGGCTGCCGGATACCCGACAGAGCATAACGCACAAGTTTTCCGTTGCAGGACACGAAGGCTACCTGACGGTGGGGCTATACGAGGACGGTCAGCCTGGTGAGCTTTTTATCACCATGGCCAAGGAGGGCAGCACCGTCGGTGGCCTTATGGATGTCATTGGCACCTGCACGTCTATGGCGCTTCAGTACGGCGTGCCGCTGATCACGCTGGTGGACAAATTCCGCCACGCGCGATTTGAGCCGTCCGGGATGACGTCAAACCAGGACATACCTTTTGCAAAGAGTTTGATTGACTATATCTTCTGCTGGCTGGGCTGCCAGTTCATACCAGGCTACGCGGACAAAAACATCCCCAACAGGGTGGCGGCAGCCGCCGTGGAAAGCGAAAACGTTACAACGGCCAGAGAATTGGTTGAAAAGACCAAAGACCTGGCGAAAAAAATCGCCGAGGCGAAGGTCAGGACTAAGGCTAAAGAAAAAGTGGTGCCGTCCGACAAGCAGCCGTCTTTGGCAGCGACCCTGATGGCTAATCGACCCACTCCGGACTCGGTAGATATCATGGGGGAACCGGCAAATCGAATTGGGGTCCTGGTGGGGTCAGGTGTGGCGGACCCATCTGAGCCGTTCCAGGCCGAAGCCAAGCTTTTCCAGCAGTTTAACGCCCAATTTGAGCATTTCGGCGATGATGCGCCGGCCTGTGATATTTGCGGCTCGATCACCGTCCGCAACGGCACCTGCTATAAATGCTACAACTGCGGCAACTCCATGGGCTGCTCATGATTCGTCGCTCGTGCCTCATCGTTCGTGATGCGACTGCGGCAGATAGGCGGGACGTTGCGCTCTGCACACCGTTTCCGCCAAAATCCTTCAAGTATCAGAACTTCTTTAATAGTAAGCAGTTAATTCTCTGTGTTCTCTGTGCCCTCTGTGGCTAACACCAATTTTGCCT
>CAZPJZ010000492.1:0-2751 GCA_964586995.1 uncultured Pirellulales bacterium
ATGCCCATCCCGCCCTGGATAATTGCCCCCAGGTCGGTGATAATATCGCCGAACATATTGCCGGTGACAATGACATCGAACCATTCCGGGTTCTTGACCATCCACATGCAGGTCGCATCAACGTGGTAGTACTCTCTTTTTACGTCCGGATATTGGGCCTTGCCCATCTCGTGGAAGGCCCGCTCCCACAGGTCGTATATATAAGTTAGCACGTTTGTTTTGCCGCACAGGGCTAATGTGTCTTTGTCGCCTTTGCCGCGCGCTTTCTTGCCGTATTTGCGGGCATATTCGAACGCATATCTCAGGCAGCGGTCAACCTGGAAGCGGTTATACACGGCCGACTGTACCGCCACTTCATTCGGCGTGCCTTTCATGGTAAAGCCGCCCGTGCCGGTATAAAGGTCGCCGGTATTTTCGCGAACCACAACGAAGTCTATATCCTCTGGGCCTTTGTCCTTCAGTGGTGTCTCCACGCCCGGATAGAGCTTGACCGGGCGCAGGTTTATGTACTGATCCAGCTCAAAACGGGCCTTGAGCAAAATACCTTTTTCTAGGATACCCGGCGGCACATCGGGATGGCCGATTGCCCCGAGCAGAATCGCATCGAATTTTCGCAGCTCTTCGACCGCGCTGCCGGGCAGGGTCTCGCCGGTTCGCTTGTATCTTTCGCCGCCGAAATCGAATTCTGCGAGGTCGACTTTGAAAGTGAACTTCTTCGCAGCGGCCTTCAGGACTTTGACCGCCTCAGCCGTCACTTCCGGGCCGGTACCATCCCCAGGTATCACAGCAATTTTGTAACCTTTGTCCATCTTAGTTTTTCGTCTCTCCCCTTTTCAAACCGCGGATTAACACGGATTTTCACGGATTATAAAATTTTCAATAAGAATACATAACTGTTTCTAATATTCAATCACTACTCATGTACTCAGCGTCTAAATTTTCAGCATGTTTTATTAAATCAAGTATGTGTTCTCTGGCAGAATCCATATATGCACGGGCATCTTGCGAATTAAGGGGGCTTTTTGCTCCAGGACAAAAATAGTCCTTAAGTTTTTCAAGAGGATATTTGGAATCCTCAATTTCAAGGCGAACAATACCTATATGATTATCATCATCTTGCAGACCCCTTTTTGTAATTTCTTCTTCAAATCTATCGATAGCTTTAATTGAATCCTTACAATGGGACAGTGCCCAACTTCTTCTGTCTATATGAAGGATGCCTTGAAGTATCTTTTCAAAACAGTATTGAGGGTCACTTGGGAAACATTCCCTTAATTTGTTTTGCATATACTTATCCTTATGTTCCTTTTCTATTGACCCAATTTCTTCAATCACTTTCTGAAGAATCCCACAAAGCAATTGGTTCTGTTTTTCAATACAGTCCGAAATCTTATATTTAGCAAAACTAAATTCTCCTGTTTCGGTATAGCTAAACAATTCGATGGAATCATTATCTATCAACATGCTGTGGATGTTTTTTGTTTTTCCTTTTCCTTCTCTGGATGGGTGCCCAATACCCTTATTGCGCAGTTGTCTAATTTCATACAGCTCTGGATATTGGGCCTTAAGATCCCTATCATTCTCAGGTACAGAGATACCCATCGATTGACACAAGTTGCGCACAGAATCTTGTTGAACATAAAGCGCGTGAAAAAGGCCAGAGATTATAAAATGTGGCCCGATATATCCGAGATTGTCTTTGTTGAGGCAAATATAGGAATCCACTGCCGATTGGGCCGATTCAATAGCGTCAAGACTGCCACACATAAGGTTCCATTTTCTATGGTCTTCTGATAACAAGCTATTTAAGATCGGCTTACTTATCAGTTCTCTGATCTTAGAAATACAGGATTTCATTTATAATCCGCGCAAATCCGCGTCAATCCGTGGTTTCATTTTGTCGTTGCAGCACTAACCTCTTGTACTTCAATGATTGCTCACCAAAGTTTATTAAAAGCCCTACTTCCATCCCAGTTGCCTTCAGATAGTTCAAAATCTGTGCTTCTTCGACGCCCGTAATAGCTTTGATTGCCTTAAGTTCGACCAATACTTTCTCTCGCACCAGAAAATCACACAGGAATTGCTTTGCCAATAGCCCTTTGTAAATAACATTAATGCTTTTCTGTCTCTCATGCCGTACCTTGCGGAGATTAAACTCTATTGCCAATGCCTCTTCATATACACTCTCAAGGAATCCACAGCCGAGAGTCCTGTGCACTTCCATCGCTGCGCCGATGCTCTCTCTTGTGATTTCACAGTGCATCAAGTCCGATTCAACCATCTTTTTCTTTCTAATCTGTGTAAATCCGTGCTAATCCGTGGTTCCCTTTTTTATATGTTCCAGCAGTCCGCCGTCGTTGATCATCTCTAACGCAAAGTCCGGCAGCGGGGCAAATTTAATACGTGTGCCGGCTGTTTTATTTTTTATCAGCCCGGCTTTATAGTCAATTTCCAACTCATCGCCTATAGCATCGCCTACTTCTGTTTATCCGCGTATCGCCAGGCCATGTCGAATGTGCCCTTCATGCACTTGACGCATTTGTCGTATTCCATGGTGCTGATCTGCAGGACCTCGTCTTTGGCCCAGGTGACGCTGAACATCACATCGGAGAAGTAAATCGAGCCTTCGTTGGCTTCGACACCCTTGAAGTCCGAGTAGATCTTTGCTTTTTGAATCGCCACGTCGCCGACTTGCTTGATTTGAGCGGTCGGCTTTTCGCCGTTCGGCAGGATGATCTTGACATCTTTGCC
>CAZPJZ010000493.1:0-2747 GCA_964586995.1 uncultured Pirellulales bacterium
GGGGTGTTGTGCGGAACGTCTACAATGAGGGGAAGGGTTATCGCAACCATCGCCCTACTGGAGGGGAACTGGCTTTCCGGGTCTATACTGAAGAAAGATCTCTTTGGAAAGGAACGGTTGATTATCTCACCAATAACGCCCTGCAGATAATCATGTTTCTGCTCTATTCGGCTCTATGTTTTTTCCTCATAAATCTACTTCGGGGGAGAGCGAGGGAGAGAGTGGTAACGATCCTCTATTTGGCTTTGGCGGTTATCCCGCTTCTCTACTTGGTCCTTATGGTCGTCAAATATGAGGTCAATGTTCCGTGTTGGGATCAATGGGAGCTCGTTCCGCTGCTCGAGAAAACTTATCAAGGAACGTTATCGTTTCACGATCTTTGGGTACAACATAATGAGCACAGACCACTCTTCCCAAGAACCATCATGATCATTCTAGCTCGCTTCAGTGGATGGGACACTTCCTATGAGCTGGCAGCGAATATTCTGCTTGCCACGGGCCTTTTCTTGGCAGTGGTGTACCAAGTAAGAATGACTGTGGAGTCTGTTGGCAATCATGGAGCAAACTGGGTAATTCCTATGATTTCGTTAATAGTATTCTCATTCGCCCAATGCGAGAATTGGTTATGGGGATGGCAAATTTCATTTTTCCTGAACGTGTTCGCCGTTGTAACTGGCATCATACTCTTGGCAAATCCCGTATTCAAATGGTCGCGCTTTGCAGCTGCATTGCTATTGGGCATTGTTGCAGTGTACTCGCTGGCGAATGGCGTCTGTTACTGGCTCATTGGTTTATTAGTCTTACTTTCTGTTTCTCCTAATAATAGGAGAATAAAGAAGTTAAGTCTAACTTTATGGCTGGTTGCTGGTTTTGCCATTGTCTGCTCATATCTTTACGATTATAGTAAGCCACCATATCACCCCTCCCTAGGCGTTGTTTTTGAACAACCACGTAAATACATTGACTATGTGTTTAGCTACTTGGGCGCTCCCCTTGCAATCTTTGGGCGCAAGCCCGCCTCTCTTTTTGGCTTGCTTGGTTTAATCATTTCATCTTGTGTAAGCTGGCTGCTCATTCGATTTCGACATATGAGATTTCAAGTGCTTCTTCCGTACATTTGCCTGGGCCTCTATTCGATTACCAGCGCATTGATAACGGGCATTGGACGAGCAGGCTTTGAAAGTGGTCAAGCTTTGGCGTCTCGATATGTGACCATTTCATCATTACTGTGGATTTCCAATGTCGTTTTCTTGTGGCTACTTGCTAGTAGCAATAACCTTGAGTGGAAACGTCGCAAAGAGAATAGGTGCGGAGCATATGCTTTGCGTTCCACTTCAATCATTAGCGTTTCTCTAATTGCTCTCCTAATATTCCTTGCTTCGATTGGTGCAAGTTCGTGGGCTGCTGAGAGGTATCACCATTTGTTGCCGGCTCGCAATGAACTTCTGTCAGGAAATAATGATGATCTCTTGAGACGTCTTTACCCTTTCGTGGACCTACTAAAGGAAAGAATAGATGTCCTTAGGGAGCACCGTTTGTCCGTATTTCGAGACAACACATTCTAATCTGTTAGTATCTTGTGGTCCACGCCCGTGTTTAAGCCCCTAGCCTTTAAGCTAGGGTTATGTCTTGGCCTCTTTGCTCTCTTGGCATTGGTGATAGCCGTTTGTTGCGGCGTGGTTAGGGCAAGGATGGCTAGAGCAGAGAGTGCCGGTTGGAAAGTTGCATGTGAGGCTAGAACGACGGTGGGGTCGATGGAGAAGAGAAAAATATACTCGAAGCGGTTCCCAAACCAGGAGTGGGAAGAAAGGGATAAGATCTGGAGAGTGTTGTGTCGGAGTTTCCTCCAAAGATACGTAAGGCCGTCGGATACAGTGGTGGACGTGGGAGCTGGCTATTGTGAGTTCATAAACAATATCCAGTGTGGCAGGAAATACGCGGTGGATTTGAACGAAGAAACCAAGGATTTTGCGCATGAGGAGGTGACAGTACTACAAACCAGGGCTTCCGCCCTCTCTGATATAGGGGATGAGACAATAGATGTCGCCTTCGCTAGCAACTTCTTTGAGCACCTAGAGAGTAAAGATGAACTATTGGCCACGCTTATGGAGATCGGCAGGGTGATGAAGTCGGGAGGAAGGCTCCTCATTGTTCAGCCCAATATTAAGTATTCATACAGAGAGTTCTGGGATTTTTTCGACCATTATCTTCCCCTTAGCCACAAGAGTATGATAGAGGCCCTGGAACTGACGGGTTTCACCGTTCTCGAGGTGCGACCTAAGTTCCTGCCCTTTACTACCAAGAGTTCTTTGCCGAAGCATCCCTTCCTGGTTGAGCTTTATTTGAGGTCGCGACTTGTCCAGTGGATGATGGGAAAGCAGATGTTCATTGTGGCCACAAAGGGATCGCCTAGCGCACATGGGCGGGCCCTGGGGTAGATCCTGCCTCGTTATGGATTACTCCTCCAAGGAGTAGAGAGGGGAGCCAGAGGCTACCGTGTTTGAATCAATTACAGGAGGCGAGGGAGCAAAGGATCTATTCGCTGTCATACTTCTGGTCGTCATCGTCTTGATTTTATTGTGGCCCTCTCTCTTCCTTGATAGGACGCTCCTGCCAGTGGATCTCCTCCTGCACCTCACCCCATGGAGTTACTATTCCGATCAAACCCCGGTATGGAACAACATTCCCTCCGACGCAGTACTCCAGTTCTACCCCTGGAAATTATTCAGCCTGCAAGCCTTCAAGGG
>CAZPJZ010000494.1:0-1186 GCA_964586995.1 uncultured Pirellulales bacterium
AAGGCCATTCAAGGGTCAGAGAGAACTATTTCAAAGAATTGCGTTGGCTCTCGGCCGCGTAAAGGACGCATTAGGCAAAACGCGCTCCTGCGAAGACCTGGTGATAAAAAACGTATCCGTTATTTCCAGCTTTCAGGTAGATGACTCACCCGGCATCGAAGCACCCTTGGAACTATTGGGGATGAATCCCTCTGATTTCGATCCGAATGATTCGCTAAGGAAATATGGGATACGAGATTTTTGTATATCGAGTTTACAATTAAGACTTCTACAGACAATGGATTCTACAACACGGCGGGCGGTGGTTAGTTTGACGGACGGCTCGGTCATCTGGAGAGAAGACGGTAGGCCAGATATTTACAGAGGAGTCCGGGATTTTGACTATGCCGAATTCTTTAAGCAAGCTCTGGATTGCGAAGCCGTGAAAAAAAGTGCGGACATGCGAAGCGCTATCGCGAACGTGATATGGATACGATGCGAAAAAGCCAGTGTCCCCGAAATGATACGCTTGCTGGATGATTCGAGCATGTATATTCGCCAAGCAGCCGTTTCTGCGTTGAGGAAATGTATCAATTCAGATTTCTCAAACTCATGGGAACGCCGTCACTTCTATGATCCGCGTGCCGCAAAAGAAGCCATGAGAATGGGCTTCGAAAAGAAGCTCGAAGATCGACAAAAAGACTATCAAAACAACGAGCCAGAATATATACAATATTGGAAGAATTGGTGGCACGAAAATAAAGATCGATTTATGAGGCATGAGCCGCTGAGCAGCGAATTTGATTGATGCGCGGTGCAATTCAACGGTGTGCCGGTCCGCCCCGAATTCTGTAACGCTTCATTGATTCGCACGTCTATAATGGTAGTACGGCTGCAATAGCGAAAATCGAGGTGTGAGCCATGAAAAAGATACTTGTTCTTGTACTTGTGGCCATTACATTCGTCAGAGTGACCTATGCAGATTCATGGGTCAGGCCGGTGGAGCAGCTTTATTTGTCTGAGAACAGGCAGTTTGTCGCCCAGGTGACTCCTGCCAAGGATGACAGCCCGGCGACACTCAAGGTCTTCCTCGTTCGTGGCCAGGAAGGCTGGATCAGTTGGCAGTGCAATTTGGGCAATGAGGGCGCTCCTCAGGAGGTGTTTGTCACCGATGACGGTCGATACGTAGTGACTGTCAACGAGAACA
>CAZPJZ010000494.1:1286-2737 GCA_964586995.1 uncultured Pirellulales bacterium
TCAACGAGAACATGGCCGAGCGTTGGAACGAAAAGGGCCGGCTCTGGGCAAGCCGGCACGGAATTCAATCAGCGTGTTGGGCCTCTGCCGCCCAGTTCATGGGCAGACTGAGAAACGAGGCCGACCGAAAAGTCATTGAGTCACTGCTTACCGATGATAGTTTCTACACCCAGCCGGTTAGTAAATGGCGCGGCGAGTTCATCCGTTACGATACAAGCTCAGCGAAAAGGTCTGTGGCAGAGAGGAATTGGTATTCCCAGGTTCCGGTCCACCGAATAACCGGTTATTTCTGGGAGTATTCCTTCTCTAATTCCCAGTGGCTGGGAATCAGCATACCGTTTCGCATACAGGGCGTCACACCAGGTAAGTATTGGCTCAAAGCGGTGTGGGACAAAGCCAAGCCGTACACTTTCGAGGACAATTACATAAAAGGACCACCGCAGGATGGAGATTTTCAAAGCACGGATGCACCGACTATTACTGCGAAAGCCGGAGAAACAGTTGACAACGTAATCCTTAATTGCACTCATGAGGTCAGCGGTGAAGCTGATTGATACGCATTGTCATTTGACGTTTGAGGATTTGGCTTGCGATATTGAGGCCGTTTTAGCCCGCAGCCGAGCTGCGGGTGTCGCCGAGTGGATAACCGTCGGGACCGACCCGCAGGAAAACCGAAAAGCCATCGAATTCACCGAGCGGTTTGAGAATCTGTACGCCGCAGTCGGCATCCATCCGCACGATGCGAAAAACGTAACTGCTCAGATGCTGGCCGAGCTGAAAGAGTTGGCCCGGCACAAAAAGGTGGTCGCCATCGGCGAAACGGGCCTGGATTATCATTACGATTTTTCGCCGCGCGAGCAGCAAAGGACAGTTTTCGCCGAGCATCTGCAAATCGCCGCCGAGCTGGGCCTGCCGGTGATTATCCATTGCAGAGAGGCCTTCGATGAGACGATGCAAATCCTGGACGAGCACCGGGGCGCAGTTGATAAGGTAGTTTTTCATTGTTTTAGTGGTTCGGCTGAGCAGGCAAAGGTTGTTCTGGATAGGGGTTTCCATATTTCTTTTACCGGCGTAGTGACATTTAAGAACGCCCGCATAAAGCAGGATGCCGCCAGGATTGTGCCCGTGGATAGATTGATGCTGGAGACGGATTGCCCTTATATGTCGCCGGAGCCGATGCGAAAGCAGAAAGTCAATGAGCCGGCCCTTCTTATTCACACCGCCCGATTCTTAGCCGGGCTAAAACAGATGGATTTGGAAGATTTCGCCCATGCGGTCACCGCAACCAGCAAAGACTTTTTCGGCTTGATGTAGGGTATGCCGTGCATACCATCTTTGAAAGGCGCAGATATGAGAACTTGGCATAATCCGATCGGAATTGTTCCTGTTCTGTTTCTGGTTGGTGCAATTTGCTGCACGGGGCAAACAAGCCGCGGGGTAGTGAAGGCAGA
>CAZPJZ010000495.1:0-2732 GCA_964586995.1 uncultured Pirellulales bacterium
AGTGTTTAGCTGCGAGGTCAATGAAAATGCCGTTGCCTATCAGCTTCTGTTTGGTGCGTCCCCTGAGCTTATGAATTTCATCGTCTCGGATACGCCGAGTCCGCCTGATGGCGTGATAACGGTATTTCCATTCGAGACTACCTACTGGACAGTCAGGATTTGCGACGAATATGGGTCAACGATTTACGCTGATCCACGCCGCATTGAAGCTGAGAACGTGGCGGCCCAAATCATCGAGAATGTGACTACCCGGATAAAATACAGTTCTATTCAACATGCCATAAATAACGCCAAAAGGGGCGACCAGATCGTCGTCAGCCCGGGCACGTACCAACGTCTTGAAAACATCAATTTCAAAGGCAAAGCCTTGACGGTCAGGTCGGTTGACCCGAATGATCCGGCCATCGTGGCGGCCACGGTTATCAGCGGCGGTGGCGGTGGCTCGGCGGTGACCTTTGCCGGCGGTGAAGATGCGAACTGCGTCTTTGCCGGTTTCACTGTTACCGCTGCGCACAACGGTATCTACTGTGCGGCTTCGTCGCCCACCATCGTTAAGTGTACCATCGTGGCAAACCGCGGCGCCGGTGTCAAACTGTGGAATGAGAGCAATCCGAAGATTATCGGCTGCCAAATTGCTGACAACGCCGGTGCCGGTGTCGAGATGGTGGCAAGGCGAGCTGGCCGGTTCACGTACTACAACTGTCCGGACATTAGAAACTGTGTCATAGCTCGAAATCAGCAGCAGGGTATCCTGGGCGATAAACCGACGGTCACCAACTGCACTATTGTGGCAAATCGGCAGGAAGGCATCTCCAGTTTTGTGCCGACAGTCGCCAACTGTGTCATCTACTATAACGGCAGTGACTGTGGCAAGGTTCAGATAGATAGTAGCTATGGCACGATTACTTACAGCAACGTTGAGGGGGGCTGGCCGGGCCAAAGCAATGTTAATGCCGACCCACGCTTTGTCGATGCTGCCGGCGGAGATTACCATTTGTTCGCCGGCTCGCCTTGCATCGATTCGGGCAATAACAGTGCAGTACCGCCCGAGATGACGACCGACCTGGATGGTAAAGCGCGACTGATCGACGACCCAGCCGTCGCCGACAGCGGCAGTGGCGTACCTCCTATTGTTGACATGGGCGCGTATGAGCTCGCGGAGTGTTTTCCCTCAGCCTACTCAACCTACGGCGACTGGGTGGCTCTCGGCAGGCCGGCCTGCTGGTGCGCGCCATACCAGTGTGATGGTGACGCCGATGGTAGTACTTCGGCTTTCCCGCTGCGTTATCGCATTTACACGGGGGATTTAGCTCTGGTCGTCCAGAACTGGAAAAAGGACATCGATGACCCGACCTTCGATCCGTGTGCCGACATTGACCACAAGGGCCAAGGCCCCCTGAAGTACAGGGTATACATGAGCGACCTGAATATCGTCGTTACCCATTGGAAGAAAAGGGACGCGGACCTGCCGGGCACTTGTCCGAGACCTGAATAACTGAGCAGTCACGGCCACGGCGGCGTCCTCAGAGCCATCTTTGATGCTGAGTCTTCAGGCTGGCATGGAAGGGCAGGGCTCTGTGGCTGTGGTCGACTGCCGGTTGGGGGAAAAGCGAAAAACTACATTGGGGGTTTTGTGTCCGCACCCGCCCAGCGATGGGCGCGGGGTCGGCTTCCTTTGCTGATCCGCTGCGTATTCAAGGGCGTTGAAAAATAGCGTGTTGACAGAAGGGTGCGGGATAGTTACATTCTTCAAAGTTGAGGGCACCATGTCTATGCAGCAAGGGTGATGAAACGATTGAATTTCAGTATTTACGGACGGATTATAGGCTCAGGCAGCAGCCGACGGGGACGGAGTGTCTCGCCGATTTGCGATTGCCGAATGACGATTGAAGATCGAAAATTGGAAATCGAAAATCGAGAATCACCGGCACGTTATTCGGTTGTGTGAATTATTAGGAGCTCAGTACCATGGATGATGTTCAAAACGAGCGCTATAACGACGACAGGCTGGATAGGGCGGTTGTAGATGACGAGATAAATCTGCTGGATTACTTCCGGGTCATCTACAAATACCGCCGTATGATTGTGCTAATCTGTGCCGTGGCCATAATCGCTACGGCGGTCGTCAGTCTTGTATTGCCGGAAGTCTATTCGGCCGCCGCCTCCGTCGTGCCGCCCATTGAGGTGCTGGAAAAGGAGGCCGACCTGGGCGCCGACCTGTGGATAGGCAAAAAGTCCATACTCGGCAAGGCCATCGACGTTACGAGTGTTGCCGAGATATACGTCGGCATCCTCGAAAGCCGTGCCATGCTCGACACCATTATCGACAGGTTCGACCTGATGAAGGCGTATAACGTCCGGCAGTACAAGTCGGACGCGAGGAAGAAGCTAAAAAGCAATACCACCATAAAGGCTTCGAGGGAAGGCATCGTGGCCGTCACGGTCGAGGACCGCAGTCCCAAACGGGCCGCCGCTATTGCAAACGCCTACATCGAGGAGCTTGACCGGCAAAACAAGAGGCTCTCGTCCGGCCAGGCCACAAGCAAAAAAGTTTTCCTGGAGCATCGCCTCAAAGAAATCGAGCAGGACCTTCGCAATATCGAAAACATCCCCGCCCGCGAGGCAAGGATCAAAGAAATGCTCTACGAGCTGCTCACGCGGCAGTGCGAGCTGGCCAAGATCGAGGAAGCCAGAAGCATGCCCACCGTGCAGATCCTCGACGAGGCCGTCGT
>CAZPJZ010000496.1:0-2731 GCA_964586995.1 uncultured Pirellulales bacterium
GGACCGCAACCTTCACCGTGGCGCTGGCTGCAGACCCCTTGGGAACTATCCATGTGGCTGTGGCTCACTATTCGGGAGACCCTGATATAAGCGTCGCGTCCGGGGCGTTGCTTATTTTTAACTCATCCAATTACTGGCATCCCCAGACAGTGACCCTCGCAGCAGCGGAGGATGGGGACCATTTCAATGGCGTTGCCATAATCGAGATTAGCAGCCCTGGATTGGCTACCGTTATGCTGGAAGCGCTGGAAAGCGACAATGACCACATCGTTTATGTTGATGCCGGCGCTACCGGCGCTAACAACGGCACAAGCTGGGAAGATGCACTTATTGATTTGCAGGATGGTTTAGCTGTGGCCGCGGCCGCGATTGATGTCGTCAACGAGGTGCGGGTGGCACAAGCCGTTTACACACCGGCGGGTCCCCTCGGCGACCGGCTGGCGACGTTCCAACTGATCAATGGCGTGGCCCTTAAAGGCGGCTATGCCGGCTCCAGCGGACCTCACCCCAACGCACGGAATATCGCCCTGTACGAGACGATTCTGAGCGGCGACCTCAACGGCAACGACGGCCCGTTCCACATGCACAATCAGGAGAACAGCTATAACGTGGTAACGGGTAGTGGTACGGTTGCAAGTGCTGTGCTGGACGGCTTCACCATAACCGGCGGTAATGCAAACGGCCCATGGCCTCACGACAGCGGCGGCGGGATGCTCAACTTCGACGGCAGCCCCACCATCAGCCGTTGCACGTTCCGCAACAACACAACTTCCAGCGGAGGCGGCGCCATGAAAAACACCGGCGGCAGCCCGAACGTGAACAGGTGCACGTTCCGGAGCAACTGGGCGGTCCTCAACGGCGGCGCGATCTACAACAGCCTTGACAGCAATGTCTCGCTGACCAACTGCGTGCTGAAGAACAATTGGGCGTGCTTTGACGGCGGCGGAGTGTACAACAGTTACGACAGCAGCGCATCGTTCGTGAACTGCCTATTCACCGGCAACTCGGCTGGATTCAGCGGCGGAGCCCTCAGCAGCTCACGGGCCAATTTGACGCTTATCAACTGCACGATTGCTGGAAATTCGGCGCCCAACGGAAAGGCTCTGGCGTGCGATTCCTACATGCAACTGGATCCGAGCGACCTGCAGATAGCCAACTGCATCATCTGGGAGGCTGACGACCAGATATGGAACAACGACGGCTCCGCGATCGTGGTAGCCTATAGTGACGTTCGCGGAGGCTGGCCGGGCACGGGCAATATTGACGCAGACCCACTCTTTGTGCAGAATCCAGACGGTGGTGTAGACCTGCACCTTCGAGCAGGCTCACCGTGTATTGATGCCGGTGAGAATGCTGCCGTGCCAGTTGCGGTCGTGACAGACCTCGACGGTAATCCGCGTTTTGTTGACGATCCAGCCACTGCCGACACCGGCAGCGGCACACCGCCCATTGTGGATATGGGGGCGTATGAATTTCAGCCTGTCGGTCATGCGCCCATCGCAGATGCAGGCGAAGACCAGACCGTCTATGCGTGGGTGGGCGGCTTAATAGACTTCGGCGAGGACTGCGGCTGGGTAGACAAGCTCCAATGGACGCCGATTATTATTCCGCCTCCCAGCAAGCTCTCTGAGGCGCTGGACACACATTTAGCTTTCACCACGAGTGGCAACGCCGACTGGTTTGCCCAGACGAAGACGTATTATTACGATGGAGACGCAGCCCAGAGCGGCAAAGTTTCACACGGCCAGCAGTCCTGGATGGAGACGGTGGTGGAAGGGCCGGGGGTCGCCAGGTTCTATTGGAGAGTATCTTCTGAGGCCTATTACGATTTTCTGGAGTTCTACATCGACGGCGCTCGCCAGGAGCGGATAAGCGGTTTGAGGGCCTGGCAGCAGAGAACGTATAACATCCCTTCAGGTTCGCATACGCTCAGATGGCGATACATCAAGGATTGGAGCGTGAACTACGGCAGCGACTGCGGGTGGGTGGATAAGTTCGAGTGGGAGCCGAGCACTCCGCCTCCGCCGGTCGGCGACCTTTCCGAGGCGCTGGACACAGATCTAATTCTGACCACCGGCGGCAATGCCGACTGGTTCGCTCAGACCGCAACTTTCTACTACAATGGAGATGCGGCACAGAGCGGCAAAATCCCGCACGGCCAGGAATCGTGGATGCAGACCGTGGTGGACGGCCCTGGTACGGTAAAATTCTACTGGAAGGTATCCTCGCAGGCCGATTATGACTTCCTTGAGTTTTACATCGACGACGTTCGCAAAGACCGAATCAGCGGGTCGATGGACTGGCAGGAGAAAACGTATAACGTCCCTTCGGGCGAGCACACGTTGAAATGGCGGTACGTTAAGGATGGCGTTGCCGAAGTGAAACTGGACGGCTCAAAATCAAGCGACCCTGACGGTGATCCGCTGACCTATAAATGGAGCTGGACGGTCGACGGTGAGCCTCATACGGCCACCGGTGTTTCGCCGACCATCGAGCTGCCCATCGGTCAGCATACAATCCAGCTTGTCGTTAACGATGGAACGCAAGATTCTTCGCCCGACACCGTTGTTATCACCGTCGTTGGACCGATTGAGACTGCGCTGTGGATATGGCCAACGGTAATTGACCGCAGCGATGGTATGATGCCGTACGTACTGGGGTTGGCTCGTCTGCCCGGCATCGCTAAGGACGCGGTCGATATTGCACAGCCGTTACTGCTTTATCCGGGCGC
>CAZPJZ010000497.1:0-2731 GCA_964586995.1 uncultured Pirellulales bacterium
GGCGTTGACGGGGAGGTGCAGAGATACTGCCAGCAGAAGGTGCAGAAGTGTCTGGAGGTCCGTGGCTTCCACGTTGATTCGAATGAGCCTGCCCAACTGGCAATCTGCGTGGTCAAGGCGGCGGAGATTCGCAAGCCGGTGCGAAGTGCAAAGGTCCGAATCGCCGTGAAGTTCTCCACTGCGGGCGGTGCCGGGCCGGCAATGGTCGGTATTGCTGACGGCATAGAGCCCCGGCCAGACCTCAGTTCCGGCGTCTGGATGCCCAAGGCAGCTTATTGCCGGGCCGCACAGTATGCCATCGCCAAACTTATGGACCAGCTCGATAATGTGCCCAAGCGTACACAATCCCAGTAGCCAAACCACGACAGAATTGACGCGGATGTGCGACAGAATCGGCAATCCGACTGCGACAGAGTTGTCGTACTACTATAATAATACTATAACAGAGAATAATGAAAGAACCATTGCGTCGCCTACGCCTCTGCCCCCCAAGGGGGCTTCGGCGACGCTTGCCGCCATGTTGTACCTGAGCTTAGCCCCAAATTTATTTGGCCGTTCACAGCTTTTTTCGTTGACCGTCCGCCGGGAATACTCTACCATAGATTTGGATTGCCAATGACGAACAAAGCCATTGCTCGTCCCATATTTTAGATAGTAGGTTGTTGTTATTCGCTGAAGGGACGGGTAAGGCGGGTACGCTTGTAAGGCTTTGTTCTGACGGTAGTTAAGTTACAAAGACACCTTTGGCGCCCATTGCAGCGTGAGGCTGTAAGTCGGTAATGAGCCTGCGGCAGGGCCGCTGAAAGTGAGTCGGGTATGAAACGAAATCTCTTGGAAAAGAGCGTTTGCTTATCGACGACGGAGTTTTGCAGTTGAGCATAAAATCAGCCAATCATGTGCAAAAAAAAATGCTGCCCAGAGCGAGGATTCGATACCCAGAAAGGTCTTTGCCTTAGTTAGCTGATTCTACGCCGCAAGAAAAGGATTTCGTAACTCACCGCGTTTCTTTGAAGCTTTCCTACCGGGAATCCCGCAATCTGTCCCATTGGCTGGTAGTTGTTTGGTTCTTGCAACCATTAGGGAAAGGCAGGGATTATGAATACTCTTATGCAAATAGGGCCGACAACGGTGGTTGGCGCACTTGTTGTTGGTCTTCTTCTGGGAGGATGCCTTGTCGCCATTGTCTATCAGGTGATCTCCAGAACCAGGGTCAAGACCCTCGGGCAGGACCTGCAGCGACAAATCGAAGGCGCAAAAAGGGAAGCGGAGAACATAATTAAGTCTGCTCAGATTGATGCTGCTGCTGAAAGCATAAGGAAAAAGGAGGAATTCACCGCAGAGGCCAATCAAATTCGCGCCGAGTTGCGAGAGGCCGAAATAAGATTAGCCAAGCGGGAGGATACGCTCGAACGACAGACGGAACTGCTCGCCCAGCGGGAGAATTCACTGAAGCAGCAGGAGCAGGAACTCGATAGAAGACTGCGCAACGTTGAGCTGAAGGATAAGCAGCTTTCGGTCATCATGGCACAGCAGAAGAATCAGTTGCTTAAGATCACGGCCATGGATATCGAGGAGGCCAGGCAACTGCTTCTGAAGCGTTTGGAAGATGAATGCGAGCACGAGATGTCGGCCTTGATTGCCCGCAAGGTCGAAGAGGCCACGGAAGCAGCCGATGAAAAGAGCCGAGAAGTAATCAGCACCGCGATCCAACGCTATGCTGCCGAGCAGACCTGCGAAGTCAGCGTCTCGACCGTCGACATCCCCAACGACGATATGAAAGGTCGAATTATCGGTCGCGAAGGGCGTAACATTAGAGCGTTCGAGAAGGCTACCGGGGTCGATGTGATTGTGGATGATACGCCCGGGATGATCGTGGTGAGCGGCTTTAATCCGGTCAGGCGGGAGGTCGCCCGTCTCTCAATGGAGCGGCTGATCCAGGACGGCAGAATACATCCGTCCCGGATCGAAGAGCTGGTCGCCCAAACCAAAAAGGACGTCAACCAGAAACTATTGCAGTTGGGCAAGGACGCGGCCGTGGAGGCCAACGTCAGAGGGCTGGGTAACAAAGTTCTCAGTCTGCTCGGTGCTTTGAGCTACCGGACGAGCTACGGCCAAAATGTGCTTCGGCACAGCATCGAGGTCGCCTTTCTGACCCAGGTGATGGCGGACGAGCTCGGTCTGGACGGCTCAACTGCCAGGCGTGCCGGGCTATTGCATGACATAGGCAAAGCCATCGACCACGAGGTTGAAGGCAGTCATCCCGCTATAGGTGCAAACTACCTCAAACGTTTCAATGAATCGCCTATCGTGCTGAATGCCGTCGCGGGACATCACGGTGACGTCCCGCCGGACAATCCCTATACTCCGCTGGTCGGGGCTGCCGACGCCATCAGCGCCTCTCGGCCGGGGGCCAGAAGAGAAACACTCGAAAGATACATCAAGCGGCTGGAGAAGCTCGAAGAGATTGCCAGTAGTTTTAAGGGCGTTGAGAATGCCTACGCGATTCAGGCGGGGCGGGAAATCCGTGTGATCGTTGATGCATCTAAGGTCGACGACGACGCAGCTATGAAAATTGCGCGTGACATCGCCAATAAGATTGAGGCGGAAATGGCCTATCCGGGCGAAATCCAGGTAACACTGCTGCGCGAGGTCCGATGCATAGAGTACGCAAAATAACATCGCAGTTCGTATTGCAAGCTGAACTACAATGAAACTTGAGTTGACCAGTCTT
>CAZPJZ010000498.1:0-2730 GCA_964586995.1 uncultured Pirellulales bacterium
AGCGTCTGAAGCAGCCAAAGTCTCCGCGAATGGCGCCCTGCGGACGCATCGTAGCCGAATGTGGCCCCCATCATCGTATATGCGACGGCTCTGACATTGTTGGCCTGCCAGAACGTCCCGGCGCCGAGGACAGGCATTTAACGAGCGCTCTGCCATCGCCGTATTGCGCGAATCGTCGTTTGCACTGCACTTACTCTTGGCCGGACACTACGTGCTTGAAGGCACGATATATATCTCGACGCGTCTATTTTGCGCGTTGCCCTTCTTGCCGGGCGCGTTTGGCACGACCGGCCGATATTCGCCAAAGCCGCGCACGCTCAAACGCTCAGCCTTGACATTATTGGCGGTCATTATCTGCAGCACCGATATGCCGCGGTGCGCCGATAGGTGCCAGTTACTCGGATGTTTTGCCCGCGTGTCCGGTTTTTCAATCGGAATATCGTCGGTGTGGCCGGCAATGATAACATCAAACTCCTGTGCCGGCTCGGAATTCAGGATATCGCAAAGCGACTTCACCGCTTGAACTGCCGCGGCAGCTACCTGGTCGCTGCCCTTTTCAAAAAGCAGATCGCTTTTGAACTTCACGATGCCCCGGCTGGCGTCGTATGTGATCATGTCGCTGTACTGTTTGGCAAAATCCTCCAGCTTGGTGGTAAGCTCTACCGGCAACGGTGCCACCCCCATCAGCCTTTCCTGCAGCGACTTAATCAATTCGTTCTTCTTGGCTATGTCTGCTTCCAGGGCAGCGATCTGTTTTCGGAGCGACTCGGTCTCAATGCCTCCTTTTTGCTGCGCCTCATCAACTTGTCTCTGCAACTGGTCGCGTTGCAGCTTGGCCGCTGTCAACTGGCTTTCTATATCCGCGATGAGCTTGCGCTGCCTGTCGTTCTGGATTCGCAGGTCTTTCATCTCGCCGTTACAACCGCTGGCCAGCACGATAAAAGAACCTACCAGACAAACCCCCAAAAGCTTGACACTCCGCATCGTTCAATCCTTTCTAAAGTTAACCCACCATTCCCTAAACACGCAACCCGTTTATTTAAGAGCTATTACAGCCAGCGAGCCCTTCCGCCCACCAGTTGCAGCCGTAAGTAGAACTCACAAGCCCCGATCCGTCAAGAACAAACTGCACAAAATATCACCGGCTGCTCGAAAAGAAGCGGTTCAATACTGCTCGGTCAGCAAGCGCCTTGTTCAACCGACATACACACATCGCTGCTCATCTGGGCGGTATGCTTTGTGCCCTCACTGTGTCTGCGCGCAAGTTTGAACAAACTCAGACGCAAGCGGATTTTTATTCAGGCTATTTTTTGCCGTACAAAAAAACAGCCCTTCTGGCAAACCAGAAGGGCTGTGAATAAGACAAGACTCTGCCGCCAATGGTTAAGAGGCTTCTTCGGGTGCTGTTTCTTTCGCCTTTTTCTGTTTTTTGGGCTTTTTCTCTTTTTTTGCGCCGGCGCCGCGGCTGCCGCTCAGCAGGAAAGCAGCGCCCACGAACGCACCTGTTACAACAAACGCGCCGATCAGAATGTACCAGATGGCCCCTTGTATGGCTGACAGGATTGAAGGCATCACCTCTTTTAGTCCGGCCACAGCCACAACCATCGTATAGACGAGGACTAACAGCGGCAAAAATAGCAGCATTCCGAGGGTCTTGCTCTGCACGTCCGGCTCGGGCTCGACAATCGCACGAGCCATGACCGGCGCCATCGCAACGACAGGCTCAGGAGTCGCAAGCTCCTCCTCAGATAGTATGTGCTCGGCCTCAGTGGCCATCTCCTCAGCCGTGCCTGCTCCGGCCGGCTCTGGACGCTCGCTGCCCTCAGCAGTGTAAATCTCGTCGAGAATCCCCCCTAACGAGGTGTCGTCAGCCTGCAGCGAGAGATCTAACAGCCCGGAGCCGCTGCCCAGACTGTCCAGGCTGACGTCCTCTTCGAGCTCTTCCAGCGGTGCTTCCGGAGTCGTGCCCGTGGGTTCCGTAGCTGCTGTGGTTTCCGCCATTGTGTCATCCGTCACCGCATAATCACGGTCGGTTTCGCCCAGAACGCTAATGCCTTCGCCCGTCAGTGCCGTGTCCGCATCGGTCAACTCGCTGTCCAGGGCAGGCACGCCGGTCTCCGGGGCCAAGGCGATCTCCTCGTCGAGGATTGCCGATTCCTCTGCGGTCGGCGGTTCTTCCGTGCTCGCTTCAGGCCGCGCAACCTTCTCGGGTTCTGCTGCGGCCAAGGGCTCTGTTAGCTCTTCCAGTTCGATCGGTTCTTGCTCGGCCTCTGCGGAAGTCTCCACTTTTTTTGTTCTCTTTGGCCGCTTCGGCCTCTTGGACGAAGCCGGCGTCTCTTCGGGTTTCGTAGTCTTGGCCTCTGACATCAGCGTCTCAACCTCGTCCAACTTGAACAACAAATTCGAGCCGTCACGGAACTCACGCAACTTACCGTCTTTGGCCAGCTCCTTCACTTCCTGCTCTGTCATGTTGAGCTTCTCAGCGGCCTCTTTTAGCGAATAGAACATACCAGCCATTGCGATCTACCTCCGACAACTTACCGGTCTAATCTGCCAACGCACGCAATTATTGTCAAAATGCTTGGTAATCGTCGCCTTTGCCACTATTGTCCAATCGCCGGTGAGCGCTTAGCGCTTCCAAGTATTATACGTGCAAGTACGACTAAGCCTGCCATCAGTGACTATTGCGCAGGCGGTGCCCCTCACTATAATTTGCCTTGGCCAGCGATG
>CAZPJZ010000499.1:0-2728 GCA_964586995.1 uncultured Pirellulales bacterium
CAATAGTCGATGGCAAATAGTCAATAGTCAATTACTCAGGTTAGGCCCAGGCGTTCGGCTTCGGCGTCGAGGCCGTAGAGCTTCATCTTCTTGTATAAAGTGGTGCGGTTTATCTGAAGTGCCTTGGCGGTTTCCTGCCGGCTCCAGCCGTGGGCCTCCAGTGCCTGACGGATAAGCGTTTTCTCCGGCTCGGCTCGCGCCTGCTTCAAGCTGATCGGCTTGTAGGGTCTGTGCTGCTGGCTCTGGTCTTGTCTGACTGACTCGGGCAGGTCGTCAATTCCGATGTACTTGTCTTTGCTTAATAGAACTGCCCGCTCCATCACATTCTCCAGCTCCCGGACGTTGCCCGGCCAGGGGTACCGCTCCAGATATTCCATTGCCTCGCCGCTAATGCCGAGCTTCTCCTTATTGTGCTGAGTGCAGTAAATCCACAGGAAATGCTTGGCCAGCAGTGGGATGTCACCTACTCTCTCGCGCAAAGGCGGAAGCTTTATCGTCACCACGTTTATCCGGTAGAATAGGTCTTCGCGGAATCTGCCTTGTTTGACTTCCTCAACTAAATCACGATTTGACGCCAAGATGATTCTCGTATCTACGGTCATGGTTTTATTACTTCCGACCGGTTCGAACTGGCGGTCCTCAAGGACCCGCAGCAGCTTGACCTGCAGGGCGGGCGAGGCATTGGCGACTTCATCCAGAAAGATGGTGCCGCCGTCAGCCGCCAGGAACTTACCCTCTTTGTTGTTCACGGCGCCGGTAAAGGCTCCTCTGACGTGTCCGAACAGCTCGCTTTCCAGAAGCGTCTCGGGCAGCGCCCCGCAACTGACCTCGACGAAGGGCTTGTCTCGCCGGCTGGAGCGGTAGTGGATTGCCCGTGCCAGCATGCTTTTGCCCGTACCGGACGGGCCGGCCATCAGAATAGTAGTGGTGGTGTCGGCCACGGCCTCCACAAGCTCGAAGATTTTCGCTATCTTATAGTTGTGGCTGATTATGCTCTCTAAGCTGTATTTCTGTTCGAGCTGCAGCCGCAGTCTCTCGTTTTCACTTATAAGTGATTGCTGTGCAAGCGCTCTTTCGATTGCCAGCCGCAGCTCATCGTCGATGATTGGCTTGGTCAGGTAATCATAGGCGCCCTTTTTTATCGCTCTGACGGCGCTTTCGATGGTGCCATAGCCGGTGATCACAATGACCACCGTTTGAGGATAGTTCTTTCTGATCAGATCGAGCAGATCGAAGCCGTTGCCGTCCGGCAAATTTATGTCCATTATTGCCAGCGAATAGGCTTGCTTCTGCAGCTTGGCCAGGGCATCCTTGACCGTTTCGGCCCCGCTGGCCTGGAACCCTTCCAGCGATAGAAATTCGCACAGCGAGTCGACTATGATTCGATCGTCATCCACAACGAGAATGTTGTTCCTTGCCATAGGATTATCCTTGCCGGCGTCTATATATCATCTGTCAACGGCACGTACACGGTGAATATGCCTCCGCCCTGCGGGGCATTTTCCGCCGTTATTCGCCCGTGACATTTTTCGATTATGTCCCTACAAATGGCCAGTCCTAATCCGGTGCCTTTGCCTTGCTGCTTTGTGGTAAAGAACGGTTCGAAGATTGCTTCGGCGTGCTCGGGCGCAAATCCTGTGCCGGTGTCACGAAACTCTGCCGCGGCCATATTGTCAGGAGCAGGGCGCGTTGAGATGTGCAGCTCTCCGCCATGCGGCATGGCCTCAAACGCGTTCTTTATGATGTTACAGAACACCTGAAATAGATTGTCACTCCTGACCTGGGGCAGGCCGTGAGTATAATTGCGCCGGATGTGGATATTTGAGGCTTGTGCTTTGCTCTCCATGGCGCTTACGGCGTCTTCAATAATCTGCTCCAATCTGGCGTACTCCAACGGTGTGTGACTGCTGCGCGAGAACTCGAGCAGCTCGCTTACGATCTGTACCATTCTGGTGAGCCCTTGTCGGCACCGCACCAGATACTCCTTCGGCTTGTCGTTGCCTGCCTGCTCGGCCTGTCGTGTCGCCAGGTTAACGTAGCGTAGAGTTCCATCCATGAGGTCGTTTAGCTCATGGGCCACTTTGGAGGCGAGCCTGCCCACCGTAGCCAGTCTCTCAGCGTTGGCCAGTTGTTTATGAATATCGGCGCGCTCTGTAACGTCTTCGATAAGGATGCAGCCGCCGAGCGACTCTTGCGGTTTGCCTTGTCCCAGAGGTATGCACACTAATTGCAGTAGTCTTGTTTTGCCGCTCGAAACATAAGTGGCTGGGTCGAATCTGCGTGCCTGGTGTGCTGATATTGCTGACTTAAGCTGCTCGGTCCAGCCGAACTTCGTTGTCCCTGAGCCGCAGGTACCACTGGCCAATGACTTGTCGACATAGTCGCCCAGGTCGATCAGCTTCTCGGCTTGAGCATTAGCTTCGACAACTCTTAAGTCCGAATCAAAAACGACCACGCCGAGCGGCAATGATTGCATTATAGATCTGCCGAATAGCCCAAAGCTCCAACTGCCATCTGCGGTGCTGCTGCTGGCCGCGTCGTCGGCTCGTTCCGCTTCTGTTGACTGTGGTTTCTGCTCGTCCTGCATAGTCCAGATACTAAGACCTGTATATTCTGCTGTCAAGTAGAGATGTTGCGAAAAAACAACATTCTTGTTGTCTTTTTCGGATTTCCAGGCGGGACGGTTTAGCACCAGACATAACATTTTACGAGATAAGCAACTAAGCGG
>CAZPJZ010000500.1:0-2725 GCA_964586995.1 uncultured Pirellulales bacterium
TGTTGCTGTAACGTTTGACGGAACCACCGCCAGATTCTACCTCAATGGCAGTGAAGTAGGATCCGGGCCGTTCACACCCGGTACTATGACCGGGGCCACTGTAACGATAGGCAACACACAAAGCGCTATAGCCTGGCCCGACTCTCCCGAAACCTTTAACGGCGACCTGGATGAGGCTCGCATTTATAACCGTGCTCTTTCGGCGGCTGAGATAGCGTACCTTGCTGATTTGACGCCGGACGATGGCCAACTACACGTGCCGGTACCGTCACCTGCTGAGCTGTACGACGCCGAGGCGCCAGGCTCACAGAAGATCGACCTGAAAGACTTTGCTGTTTTGGCGGATCGCTGGCTTGAGGAGCAATTGTGGCCGTGATCTCCATTGCCATTGTTTCATAGATGAGTTCAGCGAAATTGCAGGTTAGGCATATATTATTTAAGAAAATCCGTTTTTGATTTTCCATTTGTCGGAGAGAAACTCACTGTTTGACAAGAAAAAAACAAAAACCATTTTTCCCTTTTCAAAGTATGCCTAACCTGCAATTTTGCAGAAGCCTTACTGTTTAATAGGGGTGAAGTTATGTGCAGGAAACTGATTTGTTTGGTTTCTGTCGTTTCAGTGCTAACTCTGGCGATCTCGACTTATGGCTCTAACCTGGTAGGTGACTTTGAAGGGAGCCTTGACGGATGGCAGCCACAGGATGCTGCTATCACGCTGGACAGGCTGGGATACAGCACTACCGGGGCCACATTGCACGACTACAGCCTCAGGCTGGACTCTCCAGGCGGATTTCGTTGGGCCATTCGATGTCCGCTGCAGGCCGACCCGAATATCGTCAGGGCCAACAATCACGTCTCATTCGATGTGACGTTGATTGCCTCCGAGTGGCAAGGCCAGACCTGGGCCAAATTCGACAAGATTGCCATTCAGGGCCAGGGACCCGGATGGAAGGAGTCAACTCTTGCCACGGTTGAACCTCCACTTCAGGCTGGCGACCCCATAACCTGGAATTGTCTGGAGGACCGAACGGTAACGTTCACATGGGACTACTCTAATATGGATCTCAGCAAGCTTGCCGAGCAACCTACATATCTTAACTTTCTGATCTGCGTGAATTCGGACGGCGCTGCAGGTGGCGGGCCTTTCTACTTCGACAACGTGGTGTTTTTCAATTCCGCATTTGCCAACAATCCAAAGCCGCCTAACACCCAGACGGATGTGTCGATCGAAACCGATCTTGCCTGGACAGCGGGAGATAACGCAACCCAGCACGATATTTATTTCGGCACGAGCTTCCAGGTGGTAGACGAGGCGAAAAACACCGACCCGATGGGACCCACAGAGGTCTACCGAGCAAAACAAGCGGCCGGCAATGAGGTCTACGCCATCCCGGAAACCCTCCAGCTCGGGACAACGTACTACTGGCGAATCGACGAGGATGGTGTCAAAGGGGAAGTCTGGTCATTTACGACTCAGGGTAAAGCCAAGAAACCCTCGCCGGCTAATAAGGCAATAGGCGTCGAGCGTGAATCGTTGGTCCTTTCATGGAGACCGGGATTTACAGGTGCGGTGCACGAAGTCTACTTCGGCAAGAGTTTCGCTGATGTGAACAACGCGAAAAACACTGACCCGATGGGAGCTGACAAGGTCTACCGTGCACGCCAAGCCGCCGATGCCAATAGCTATGCTATCCCCGAGACTCTCGGCATCGGCCAAACCTACTACTGGCGAATTGACCAGGTTAAGGGCGCCACTGTGCACCGGGGTGATGTGTGGTCGTTCACAACCTTCAACGCTATAGCTGTTAACCCGATTCCTCGCAACAATACGAGCGACGTAGAGAGAAAGCTCACTCTTAGGTGGGGGCCAGGGCTATATGCCAATACGCACGACGTGTACCTCGGCACAGATTCTAACGACGTCAACAACGTCAACACCGCCAACCTGGCCAGCTACCCGAACGTCACTTTCGCTAATGTTGCTGTCAATAGCTATGCACCTGGACTCTTGCAGCCGGAGGCAACTTACTACTGGCGGGTCGATGAGGTAAATAACGCCCACCCGGATAAGCTATGGAAAGGGACGGTCTGGAGCTTTACGACCGGCAACTTTATCCCTATTGATGACTTTGAAAGCTACACAGACGCCGTTGACAACAGGGTGTTCCAGACCTGGCTGGACGGATTCGGCTATACAGAACCACAACCGGGCTACGCCGGAAATGGTACTGGTTCAGCCGTTGGAAATGCCACACCTCCGTTCATGGAGACGAGCATCGTCCACAGTGGGCAGTCGGTACGGTTTGACTATAACAACAGCGGTGCAGGCGGAAAGGCGCGCTACTCAGAGACCCAGCGGACGTGGACCTCGCCGCAGGATTGGACTCAAGACGGCGTTAAGGCGCTGACGCTGTGGTTCTACGGCGGCGCGGACAATTCTGCTGAGCCGTTATACGTGGCGGTGCAAGATAGTCTCGGCGCAACAGGCGTGGTAACTCATCCGCAGGCCGATGCCGTGCTGCAAGCCGGGTGGCAGCAGTGGAGTATTGCCATTAAGGACTTTGCCGATGCAGGCGTTGATCCCACCAAGGTCAAGACGATATATATCGGCGTGGGCAGTAGAATCGCTCCACAAGCCGGCGGCAGGGGCACTTTATACCTCGATGATATTCGACTGTATTGGCCCAGATGCCGGCCTGAGCTGGGTACGCTTACGGGCGATTTC
>CAZPJZ010000501.1:0-2721 GCA_964586995.1 uncultured Pirellulales bacterium
TTCGATTTTGGATTTTCGGTTTAGGATTTTCAATTGCCAATCGGAGATCGAAAATGTTCTACACGGTTCGTCTCCTCGCCCTCAAAGGTGCCGAGTTGATCCTCTTTCCAAACGTCGGCTATTACCGGGGCCTGATGCCCGCGCGCGGCCGACAACGGTGTTTGGATCGCCGCCGCCAGCGTCCACGACGCGTCCGGCATCTGGGATTCCGGGGGCGCCCAGCAGGTCAGAAGTCAGAGGTCAGAAGTCAGTCTTCTGTTTTCTGTCTTCTGTCTTCCCTATACACATCAAACTGAAACTGCTACAATACCCTGGCAGAGTATACCAAGGATGCAGTTTTGCAGAATCCTTGCCTAAGTTGTTTGTAACGAAAGGAGCACGCATGAAAACGACTACTCGCCTCTGGCATTCCGGCCGAATGAATCCGGCCAAGGGTGCTGCTCTGGTTTGCCTGGTGTTGGCTATGGCCATCAGCACTCATGCCTCGCCGAAGATCTCGTGCACGGACCGTGTGCAGTGCTACACTTCTCTGTGGGCTGGAGCACGGCTGCCGGACGGTCGGCCCAAGGTGTCGGACGATATTCTGGCCAGAATGAAAAACGTCTCTATCGAGGAGGCCTGGTCGGTGCTGAGGAACGAAGGCTACCACAACCAGTTCGAGGGCAACTGGAAGATGATACATTCCAACGTTCCAATCGTCGGCCGTGCACTGACGGCGCAATATATGCCCGCCCGGCCGGACGTCAAGAAGATGATCGATGATCAAGGCCGGGCCGAGGGCCGAATCGGGGCGTCGAATTCCTGGCCTATCGACATGCTGCAAAAAGGCGATGTGTATGTGGCGGACGGCTTCGGCAAGATCATCGATGGCACGCTTATCGGAGACAACCTCGGCAATTCTATCTTCGCCAAATCCGGCAACGGCGTGGTTTTCGACGGCGGCCTGCGCGATCTGGAGGGCCTGGAAGCCATCGAAGGGTTCAACGCCTTCGTGCGCGGATGGGACCCATCCTTCCTGCAGGATGTGATGCTGACGGGGATCAACGTGCCGATACGGATTGGCCGGGCCACCTGCCTGCCTGGTGACGTGGTCCTGGCCAAGCGGGAAGGAGTCATCTTCATTCCTGCCCATCTGGCCGAGAAGGTCGTCAAGACTGCCGAGGCTATTATGCTGCGCGACCGCTTCGGCCATCAGCGCCTCAAGGAGGGCAAGTACACTCCCGGGCAAATCGACGGCAGATGGTCCGACCAGATCAGGGAGGATTTCTTCAAGTGGCTCCAGGACAACATGGACCAACTGCCCGTGCCGGAGAAGGTCATAAAAGAAATCCTCGAAAAGCGGACGTGGTAGGCCAAATGATTTACTGGAACGTCTCCGGCAAAACTGAGGGTCAACGATGGAACAGGCAAACCAAACACAATTTGAGAGGTCACGGTGTTCTCGGCGTTCTTTGCTCAGAAAAATCGGAATAGGTGGACTGAGCCTGGCCGGCGTTCTCGGCTCTTCGATTGAAGAGCAGGTGGCCTTTGCCACACAGGCAGTAAACCGGCACTCACAGCCCGCGCAGCTAAGAATCACCGACCTACGTGTGGCCGTCATCACCGGGGCACCCTTTCGCATACCCTTGATTCGCATCGACACCAATCAGGATATATCCGGCTATGGGGAAGTCCGCGATGGCGGCAGCAAGCGCTATGCGCTGATGCTCAAGAGTAGAATTCTGGGCCAGAACCCCTGCAACGTCGAGCGCATATTCAAATCTATCAAGCAGTTCGGCCACCACGGCCGCCAGGGAGGCGGCGTCTCTGGCGTCGAGATGGCCCTGTGGGACCTGGCGGGCAAGGCGTACGGCGTGCCCGTCTACCAGATGCTCGGCGGCAAGTACCGCGACAGGGTCCGCCTGTATGCCGACACGCCTTCCACTAAGGATAAGACGGCATACGCCGACAGGGCCAAACAGAGGGTCAAGGCGGGATTCACCTTCCTGAAAATTGATCTGGGGACCACGCTGCTCTATGGTATCCCCGGGACGCTCAGCGGGCTTGGCCGCAGCGACGGACAGCGATACAGAACCGCACGAGCTGGCACAGCACCAAGCCCGGCCCTGACCCAACTGACGGACAAAGGCATCGAGCTGCTCATCGAGTATGTCGCCCACATCCGCCAGGAGATTGGCTACGAAATCCCGCTGGCCGCGGACCACTTCGGCCCCATCGACGTCAATAGCTGCATCCGTCTCGGCAAGGCCCTTGAGCCGTATCAAATGGCATGGCTGGAAGATATGGTCCCCTGGCAATATACTGACATGTTGAGAGAAATAACGCGTTCTATTAACGTCCCGACCTTGACAGGCGAGGACATCTATTGCCTCGAAGGTTTCAAGGACCTGATCGAGCAACGTGCCGTCGATATGGTGCATCCCGACCTGGCAACGGCTGGCGGCATCCTGGAAACCAAGAAGATCGGTGATTACGCCGAGCAGCACGGTCTTACGATGGCGATGCACTTTGCCGGCTCGCCAATATCTTTTATGGCCAATGTGCACTGTGCAGCCGCTACCGAGAACTTTGTCGCACTTGAGCATCATTCGACAGAAGTCCCTTGGTGGGAGGATTTGGTGACGGGGATAGAAAAACCGCTCAACCGACAAGGCTTCGCCCATGTGCCGGAGGCGCCCGGCCTGGGGGTTGAACTGAACCTCGATGTCGTGAAGCAGCACT
>CAZPJZ010000502.1:0-2716 GCA_964586995.1 uncultured Pirellulales bacterium
TGTCGAGCGCAGCGTAGCGCAGTCGAGACATCTGGCCCCGGACGCTGACGGCCTTGCACTTGCAGCCAGACCCCTCGACTGCGCTCGGGGTGACAACGAAAGCCGCGCTCTGGACGATAAGCGAGGCTGCGATGCGGATGCCGACCGGGAATTCCTGTTTCCAACGGCCCAAACACCTTTGTTTTGCGTGTGGCCAGCGTGACTGCTTCTGCCTCAAAAAGGAGTTTTGTTAACCGACATCTTTTTCAGGGATGATGCTCTGCGCGATGAAGTTTATCTATAGATATTGTACCGCAAGGCCTGGCGGCAGTGTAAGACCTCCGGGGAAAATTTCTATCTTCGGCCATCGCCGGCACGGCGACGCTCAGGCGGGCAAAACCTCGCAAATCAGAATTCGTTCCTTCAGCAAGCCGGTGTAACGCGCTGGCCTGTTTGGCAGCACGCGATTGCTTTTTTTTGTTTTGAACATTTTGCCCGGATTGGCGATACTATTGACATAAAGGTGCCGGTGAGCGGCGTATTAGTGTTCAAGAGTATTGATATGGGTCTATACGATAGAGATTACACACGGGCCGATTTCAGGTCGCATTTGTACGGTGGTCCACACATGCGGATGCTGTTTCCCCGGCTGACGCCAGTGGTCAAGTGGCTCGTGATTATTAATGTTGCTGTATTTCTGCCTTGTTTCATCATACAATCGCTGGGGCTGTTCATGCTTGATTGGTTCTCGGTGTACCCGGTGAGCCTGGGGAGGTCTCTACAGCTTTGGCGAATCGTGAGTTATCAGTTCTTGCACGATATTAATGGTTTCGGGCACATTTTTTGGAACATGATCATCCTGTACTTTATGGGCAGCATCCTGGAGCCGGTCTGGGGCAGCAAGAAATTCCTGGTTTTTTACCTGATTTGCGGGGCGGCGGGAGGGGTCTTCTACCCCGTGCTGGCGCTGGCCGGCTGGCTAAAGGTCGGCCCGCTGGTGGGCGCTTCGGGAGCGATCCTCGGTGCGATCGCCGCCTGTGGCATCCTGTTTCCCAACTTGATGGTATATTTATTCGGAATCATCCCGGTAAGACTGGCCATTCTGGCGTTGATTTTGGGTGTCATCAGCGTGATTAGCGTGCTTCGTCCCGATGTCATTGCCAATGCCGGCGGCGAAGCGGCCCATCTTGCCGGCGCCGTCACGGGTGTTGTTTATGTGCTCTCAGAGTCCTGGCGGGCCAAGCTAAAGCTGAAACTGCGCAGCGGTGCGTGGGAGAAGCAGATGGCCGGCCAGCGCGAATTGCAGGTGGAAGTGGACCGCATCCTGCAAAAGGTGCACGACCAGGGCATACACAGTTTGACGTCGAAAGAAAAACGGATCCTCAGGAAAGCCACCGAAGCCGAGCAAAGGCGGTACATGGTGTAAAAACAAAGCCTTGCATATCTTATGCAAGGCATCATTTGCTGTTAGCCGGCTATTACTGGATGGCCCGAGCTTCAGTCCCAGGCAAATGTTGTACTGCCTTCGAGCAAATCTTTCACGTGTTTTTCTACGTTTTCGGCCTTGATCTGCTCGCGCTTCATGTCGCGTATCTCGTTCTTGCTTTCCTCGACTCGCTTTTTCAATTCTTCAAGCCACTTGAGCAGTCGTTCGTATGCAATCTCTTTTCGGCGTACGATCAGATCGTACCTGCGGCTGACGACATCTTCCAGCTCGGCGGTCAGCTCTGCTTTGACTTTCTCGCTGCCGGCGGCTTTTATTCTCCTGACCAGCGCATCGCGTCTTTCCCTCAATTCCAGATCTTCCCTCAGGACCACAGCCAGCTCAGGATTTCTCCGTTCCTCCTCGAAGATGCGCCAGTATTTCTCTCTGAGACGATCGAATTCCTTCCAATAAAGCTCGGGTTCTGTATCCTTTAGGTTGGCCAGCTTTGTTGCTTCTCTGCGGTAGTTCTTTCCCAGCCATTCGATGAACTCGGCTTGTATTCTGGCCCGCCACGTTTCCATACGGCCCCTCATTATTTTGCCGAGTTCTTCGCCGGCGTATTCTCTTAACTTAGCGTTGAACTGGTCGGGGTCCTTCTGGCGCAACTGGGTCAGCTCTTTTGCCTTTGCCGGATCGCGATTCTTCAAACTTTGGAGAATCTGCTCGATTTCCTGGTCCGTCAGTTCAAAGCGTGGAGGCCCCCTCCTTTGTCCTCTTTGTTCGCCCTCCGGCGGGGGTTCAAATCCTGGAGGCCCCCCTCTTCCCGGGCCTTTTTCTCCTTCAGTCCAGATGTCTTGTTCCTTTTTTTCTGCATCCGGTTTTTGAGCCAGGCACGGCGGGACAAACATGGCTGCCACTGCTATTATGGCAAAGACTAAGATGGCTCCGCGAGGTATCCGCAGCATTCTTCTTATCCCTTCCAAAAATCTCTCCCGATTTCTAGGTACTGTACCTCCAGCTCTACCATGAGATTATCGCCGTTACTTCGCCTCCCGCCCGATTCCAGACCCAACATCTCGTCCTCAATCTGTTGGATTTCAGCGGTCAAAACGGACAAACCCGCATCGTGGGCGGTAATGTCGTCACTTTCCCAGATGGCTCTGGGAAGAAAGGCGGCATAGTGTATGTCCGACGGCGCAGGACGGCTTTTCTGAAGCATTCTGGTCCCGATGGCTACGGCGATGATAATCGTGGCGGCCACGGCCACTCTGTAAGCCAGCGTCCAGAGGGTCCTGGTGCGTCTACGGGCCG
>CAZPJZ010000503.1:0-2714 GCA_964586995.1 uncultured Pirellulales bacterium
CTCAATTGGAGAGAGCGTCTGACTTCGAATCAGCAGGTTGCAGGTTCGAGTCCTGTCGGGCGCACTAATACCCGCTGAACTGACCTGGTCGTATATTATCTCGAATTTTCTCCCCTTTTCTTTCAAAATCGACATTTCAGAGAAAAGGGAGAGAAAATCGTCCTTTGGCTGCACCGCAACTAGCCTTTTATAGGCTGGGTCGCAGTAGATCGCCTCGAATATAAAGCCCAGAATTGCCCGCCGTTCCTCTCTCGAGGCAACGTCCCAGGCCAGAGAGAGATCCTTCAGGTAATTGGCTGCTTCCTCGATCTTGACAGCCCCATCTGGGACTACCAGACTTGCCAGGCGGCTCTCGGCCTTGGCTTTCTCCGTGCGATAGTAGCCCTCGTCAATTTCGACCTCTATCCAGGCTTGGTGAAGTCTCCTCAGTTTCTCCTCCAAGCGTGCCCGCTCTGCCCTTATCCTCTCCACATCATCACCATCTTGCAGCAAAGCCAACACGCGCTCGCACCAGTCTCCGGGGAGGACGAGTCTTGAGATGATCCCGGTCATCTGTTCACTAAGTACATCTTCCCTAACCCTGCTCTGTGGGGCCCAGCACTCGATTTGCCTCTGGTGAGCGATACACCGGTAGTAGCGATAGCCGCCTTCGCTGGCATCTGCGTTCATCCTGCCACCACACGCTACACATCGAAGAAGGCCACCAAAAAGGTAGGTTCTATGCTTCGGTGAATACGTCCTCGGTCCAGTAGAGTGAAGGCGGCGGGCCTGCTCGCACTTGCGCCATAGTTCCTCGCTGATTAGGGGTTCATGGTTACCGGGGAGGAGATGACCTTTGTGGCGGATAAAGCCAATGTAAAAAGGGTTCTTCAAGGTTTCGCTGAGGGCGCTTCTAGTCCAGGGACGCCTCCCCCTTTTTGAGCAAGTCTGGAATCCACGTGCTGAGAGGAAAGAGGCCAGGCTTTCTAGCGTGTGCCGGCCTGTCGCGTAGGTCTCAAAGGCCAGAAGAACTCCTTTGCTATCTATGGGGTGTAGGATCGGCGGCCGGCCGTTGCCCCTATCTTCCTGGCCGACCCGAGGGCAAACTTTATCATCGCATTGAGAGCAAAGACCCCGACAATAGCCGGTGGCGAGATCCCCCAGCCATAAACCCTCTCTGGCCCGCTGGGCCAGCCCCTTTTGAATCTCCTGCCCCAGATTCTCGCTATACCATTGAGCCAGGGCAGCCAGCATGTGCATCAGTAATCGGCCAGAAGGCGTAGTGTAGTCAAACCGCTCTTGAAGAGAGAGGACCCCGACCCCAACCTCCGCTAGGTGGCCCAGGTAGACTATCGTGTCTCGAAGGCTTCGGCTGAAGCGGTCAAGTTTGTGGACCAGCAAGATATCGAAAAGGCCAGCCCTGGCGTCCTCCATCATCTGCTGAAAGCCTGGACGCTGAACCGACCTTCCCGAAAAGGCGGGGTCAAGATACTCAGAGACCACCTGCCAGCCTTGGGCTTCGCAATGCTCCCGGCAGCAGGTTATTTGAGCATCAAGGGAATAGCCCTCGGTCTGCTCCTCTGTGCTCACTCTAGCGTAGAGAGCCGCTCTCATGATCCCGCACTCCGCTATCTAGTCTACACCGACACATTCTTCTTGTCAATATCACCCTGGGCGTCGATCACCCGCCGTAGAATCTCGGCGATGAGCCGACAAAAAGCCTCAACGTGTGGACCTAACCTTTCTTTCACCATTCCATCCCTCCAACATCATAGGGAGGCGGGGGCGGTCTTCCTTACAGGGAGGAAAAGAGGAAACCGCCCCCTGCCACCTGCGAAAAGCCTGCTTCTAGTCGAATTCCTTCCATACTTCCCATACTTCCCTATAGAGAGATAAAAGGGGGATATTTCTGTCTCCCCTCTATAGGGAACTAACGGAAGTAGGTACTAACTACTATATTTAGATATAAAAGTGCTGAAGTTAGGGCCAAGTTAAGGCTCAAAAAAGGCTAGTTAGTACCGAGACATTTTGCCCTTTTTGGGCTTGCACTAACTGGCATTTGCTCGGCATTATCTCTCTCACTCAATGAATGTATAGAAGACCGGCCGAGGTCCCCCACCGCGTGAGGCTTCACCTTGCGATACCTCGATCCGTCCCTGTTCCACCAGGGTTTTAATCACCGAGTCCAACTTCCGGCTTTCGGTCCTGGTAAAGCGGCATAACTCCTTCCGCGTCACCCTGCCCCCATGCTCGACCAGACATCTCATCACCTTCTGCACTTCCTTCCCGAACCAGTCATCAGAAAAGGTACTCGCCACCGCCCGTGTCGTCTCGTGGATGTGGACGATGAAAGCCTGAGCCATTTTCATGGCCTTTGGGGTAATCCTGATCTGTGGGCAGAGGGAGACCTGGAATAGCAATGCCAGCTTGAGAACCATCGTCCCCGTTCGTGAGTAGACCCCCATCAGATCGCCAGGCACCCCCTGGCCCTCGATGTGCTTTTCATACTTGTACAGCCAGTCGCTATATTCGCTCCAAACGTCTGAGTAGTCCGCTTCCCCTTTCAACTCTGCAATGCTCCACAGCCAGTCTTTCAGGGAGAGTTTGATCGATTGATTGACGTGGGGCCGGCCAATGATTCTAGGGCCTCTCTTTGCCGCTAGTAGGAAGAGGAGCCGAGCCAGGAAGCCTCCTCGGAGGTCCTTAGCCTTGACTCGCTCCTCTAGCCAGTCGAG
>CAZPJZ010000504.1:0-724 GCA_964586995.1 uncultured Pirellulales bacterium
GCCGAATATCAGGAGCATAATCATGAAAAGCCCAATTACAAAACTTGCTACCGCCGCGATTGTGGCTATCGCGTGCTTGATAGGCTTATCGCTCTGGAGAGGCACGGAATCAGGTATCGCCCTGGCGGACGTCCTGGCCCAAATTGAAAAGGTCAAGTCTGTCAGGTGGCAATTGAGTTACAAGATAACCGGCGGCGACCGTAACAAGCCTCACAATGTCGAAATGCGGCACACCTCTTTGACATCACGGGAATATGGCTGCAAATACAGCATTGAAGTACTGGATCCCAATGGTGAATGGATCCAGGTTTCAGAAAGGTATTTTTCACCACAGAAGAAGACTGAGATTTTCATCTACCCCACAGAGAAAATATACGTGTGCCAAGAATTGGAAGATGCTCAAGTTGAAAAGATACAGCAGGAGGAAAATACCGCAAGAGATCCGTTGGGGATTCTCAAAGGAATCCTGCAAACCAAATACGAGAGCCTGGGCAAGTCAACTATGGACGGTGTTGAAGTCGCAGGGTTCCGGATTACGGATCCCAACTGGTTTATCAACATGGGTAAGAATCAACAGGTCGATTACAAGATATGGGCGGATGTGAAGACACTGTTGCCTGTGCGATACGATATTCTCGCAAGTGCTGAGGTTGACAAAATCGGAGATAGGGTGGCCCACCACGTCGTGATACACGATTTCCAATGGGATGTCCCCGTTGATGCG
>CAZPJZ010000504.1:734-1204 GCA_964586995.1 uncultured Pirellulales bacterium
AATTTGAGCCACCTATATCAGATGGCTATACCGTTAGGGTAAGCAAGTTACCCCCCAGCAACGAGGAGACTGCCATCCAGGGTCTAAAGCTGCTTGTCGAGTTGCTCGACAAGTATCCAGAGAATATCATCGGTTCAGATCCTCGAAACACTCTCGATCTAACAGTTCTGCAGTTAGTAAAAAAGAGTGAAACCCCCACAGCCCTGCGATTAAAGGAAGAGCTAAAAGGGCTTACGGAAGGCAAGATAACCATCAAACGTGTGGATTTCCTTATGCCCATACGGGGGCTCGAGAGGTTTGGCCGTAGGCTCCAGTGGGATAAGAAAGACCCCGCATACTACGGAGAGACCGTTACCCCAAAAGACGCGGATAAGGTCCTGATGCGGTGGAAGGTCTCCGATAACGAATACCGTGTTATCTTCGGCGATTTGCACGCAGAAACCGTTACGCCGCAGAAACTGGCGGAACTT
>CAZPJZ010000504.1:1214-2704 GCA_964586995.1 uncultured Pirellulales bacterium
AAGCGGCGTTGCCTAAATAGGTTGACTATCTTGTGAATCTGTGAACAAGGCCGGGCTTCTTGCCCGGCCTTTTTTGTGCGCTCATCAATCTACCGATCCGGCCCTTTGTCTTGGCCTTCTGACTCGCCGAGTTCTTCATATCTTGACAAGTCTTTTTGGTATGATATAAGTTGCTGCAGGCGAAAGAGCCTTGTTTCAAATCGGAACTCTGTTTCATAGGGTATTAGCCGGCTGACCGATGACCCATCACAAAATTATTATCGGCGATTCGAGAGATATGAAAGAGGTTGCTGACGAGTCCGTCCACCTTGTAGTCACGTCTCCGCCGTACTGGCAGCTAAAGGATTACGGAAGCGGACAGCAGATAGGATTTGACGACAGCTACGAGGATTACATCAACAATCTTAATCTAGTCTGGAATGAATCGCACAGAGTTCTGAAAAAGGGCTGTCGCCTGTGCGTCAATATTGGTGACCAGTTTGCGCGCTCGGTCTACTACGGAAGGTACAAGGTGATACCCATCAGAACAGAGATAATAAAATTCTGTGAGACTATAGGTTTCGACTATATGGGTGCCGTTATATGGCAGAAGGTTACTACTTGCAATACCACAGGTGGGGCGACGATAATGGGATCGTTCCCTTACCCGAGAAATGGGATTCTTAAGATTAATTATGAATTCATTTTGATTTTTAAAAAGCACGGAACGCCGCCTAGAGTCAGCAGGGATGTCAAAGACAGATCGCGGATGACAATAGAGCAGTGGAACCAGTACTTTGCCGGTCATTGGAATATCCCCGGCGAGAAACAGAATAAACACCTGGCAGCGTTCCCGGAAGAAGTCCCCAAACGCCTGATTCAGATGTTCAGCTTCGTAGGCGATATGGTCCTTGACCCGTTTCTTGGCAGCGGTACGACCTCTTTGGCGGCAAAAAACCTTCAAAGGAATTCCATCGGATATGAGATAAACCCTGACTTTGTGCCGCTGATCAAAGAAAAACTGGGCCTAAGACAAGGAACGATTTTCGACGAGGCAAAATTCGAGATAGTCAGGCAGAATACAATGGATATCGACTACAAAGAAGCGGTCAAACAACTGCCTTATATTTTCAAAGACCCGGTTGAGTTCGACAAGAAGATCGACCCTCGAAAACTACAGTTCGGCTCGAAGATAGGTATGTTTGACTCCAAGAGCAAGAATAGGTGGCCAAGAAGGAAATTCTGTGGGCTGTATTGCTGACACTTTTTCAGATCGGCTGCAATCGTGACCGGTAGAGATAACAAAATACTTGTTGCAACGACGAATCCGGGCAAGGTCGCTGAGCTGAGAGCCATGCTCGACTTAGATATTGAATGGGTCGGGCTGGCAGACTTTCCAGACATCGGCGAAGTCCAGGAGGACGGCCCGACCTTTGCCGAAAATGCCCGGAAAAAGGCCCTCGGCTATGCCAAAGCGGCCGGACTCTGGACGATAGCCGACGACTCAGGAC
>CAZPJZ010000505.1:0-2699 GCA_964586995.1 uncultured Pirellulales bacterium
GCACGCTAAGCTGGACGGGAACCTCAAGGACAGCTCCGGCAACGGCAACGACGGCGCGATGGTTGGTGGCGCCCCGGTCTTTGAGGCCGGTAAGATTGGACAGGCCATTCACCTGGATGGCGTCGACGACTACGTGCAGTTTGGCACCGTTGGGATAAGTGGCCGTGCTCCGAGGACGGTGGCTGCCTGGGCAAAAGCCGATGTCTTAGCCTCAGGTATGGCTGACTGGACCAACATATTTGGCTTCACCGGTCCAGGCGGGGGTGACGGGCACTTCGATCTCGAGGTCGTCAACTATGGAGGCGTTCGCGCCTATGGTATTCACGTCTACGGCTGGGAACGCATCATAATGCCGATCGATTTAGAGTGGCACCACCTGGCCGCCTCGTATGATGGGACAACCATCAGATACTACGGAGACGGCAAGCTGATCGGCACCGATAGCAGCAGAGTCCTGAACGCTCCTGACAATGTCCGTGCGGGCAAGCGTGTCGATACCGCCAATCACTGGCGCGGTATGGTCGACGATGCCCGCATCTATGACTATGCCCTGACGGATGGTCAGATTGCAGGCCTTGCCGGTGCGGTTGCCGAGAACCCCATTACCGACACCTGGTCGGATTGGGGTCTGGTGTTAGACCTGACTGTTGACGCCGGCACAATGAGAGTTGAAACATACGCCTTGACGGGTCTTCGCTACTATATCGGTGAAGTCGGCCGCGCTACTCCGTTTGCGGATCTGACCGCAGGCGGCGGTAAGGCACTGTCGATCATGTTCCGCGGTGACCCGGCTAACGTCGCCAAGGCTATGTACGTGGCCTTAGCAGACGGTGACGGCGGCAGCGGCTACCTGCTGTACGGTGACGTGGCTAACCTGGCCAAGGCAGAATGGCAGGAATGGAATATCGACCTGCGAGACTTCCAAGGCGTGAACCTGGCCAATGTCAGTGAGATTGGTATTGGTCTGGCCGGCCTCGACGGCGGCCTCAAGGCTGATACTATGCGTTTCGATGACATCAGGGTCTACGCCAGCAGATGTATACCGTCGCTTGGACAACCTAAGGGCGATCTCAACAACGACTGCAGAGTTGACATTGCAGACCTTGAGATACTGGCAGGCGAGTTTGGCTCTCAGATACTATTGCAGGATTACGAGCAGCGCGCTGCCTACTGGGACTCGCGGTACCCATTTAATTGGGGTGGTGATGGCATAGCCGTGCGAGACGCTCTTGCCGCTATCGGCTACACCGTTCTCGACGCTGACCAGCTCAAGACCTGGATGAATGCTCGCATCGCTGACGGAAAGTTAAGCGTGGTCGTCATCTGTCGCGACAGCGCCCCGGATACCGTCGCAGAGAGTATGGATGCTAATTGCACGCTTCGCAAGTATCTTGATGCGGGTGGTAAGGTTGTGTGGTTCTCGGATATTCCCTTCTACTACCAGGGACACGCGGACGGCACCCAGACCACCTGGGGTGAGGCCGGACAGGCCGGCATATTGGGAATAGGCAACCTCGCACAATGGGATAGCTGGAACACAGTGACTATCACCGATGCCGGTGCCGCTTGGGGTCTTACCACAACGTGGAGTTCGCTCAGGGCGGAACACGCCAGCGATGTCGACGTTGTTCTGGCTACGGATAACAGCGGAAATGCCTCCGCCTATGTGAAGCATTATGCGCCGGGCAGTGTGGCCCAAGGTTTTGTTCGCCTGTGGGACCTGAACACGGCACCCTTTGTCGCGGACGTCGTCAGGGCGGCAGAATCCAAGGGTTATCTTGCGGCTGATCTGACTGGTGACGGCAAGGTCGGCTGGGCAGATGTCTTTGTCATGTTGGACCAGTGGCAGGTTGAGACACTGTGGCCATATTAAGGAAAAGTTGAATGTATTCCCGCCCAAGCGGGAATCAGTAACGAACTGGTTCGGTCCGGGGCCTATGCCGAGTTGACGTGCATAGGCCCTGGCTGAGCCAGCGCAATTGAAGGTGTTGTGACAGTTCAAACACCGAAGAAAATAGCGTTTAGGGTATAGCGGTTAGCGTACAGCAGCACTATACGCTCCACGCTTTACCTGAGCAGTTGTTCTATCGGGAGGAGTAGTATGATGAACAAAGTGATTGCGTTTACCTTGTTTTTGGCAGTTGCGTTATGCCTGACGGTGTCGGCCTACGGTGCTTACGACATCATCCTGATCAGCGACGCGCTTGCTCCGGGTGTGGCAGGTGCCGATCACTGTGACGATACGTTAGTGGCATTCCTGGAGGGCCTGGGCTATACCGTGGATACCAGCGGCATGGGTCAGGCGTATAGAGAGGGTCAGAATCCTTTCAATGATCCGGCGAAAGTCTCGGCTCTGAAGAGCGCCGGTCTGGTCATTGTTAGCCGCAGGACAGGCAGCGGCAGCTACGACAATGACCGTAAACAGTGGAACGAGCTGGCCAATCCTCTGCTGCTAATGAGCGGCTATATTACCCGCGGTGAAGCAGCCAATAAGATATGGGGTTGGACCACCGGCGGCTCGGTGGACGCGAGTCTGACCGAGACCGATGTGAAGCTCTTTGGCTTTGGTCCGGTCGACACGTTCTTTGACTGGTCCAGCGCACCGACTCCGGGAACATGCCCCAAGGGTGTGTATCTGCCCAACAAGGACGGCACGAGTGAGTTTCCTGATGAGGCCATAATATTCGCGACGTTCGATG
>CAZPJZ010000506.1:0-2696 GCA_964586995.1 uncultured Pirellulales bacterium
ACGGTCAAAGGCTCCATCGTCTATCCCTACACGATGCAGGACCACCTTTCCCGGACGAAAGAGGATCGAACCTACAAGGCGCTGTTCCTTGAAAATGAATATCTGAAAGTCACGTGCCTGCCCGAGCTGGGCGGCCGGTTGCACTCGGTTTTGGATAAGACCGAGAACAAGGAGATGTTTCATTACAACCGCGTGATTAAGCCGGGTATGATAGCGATGCGCGGGGCCTTCATCAGCGGCGGCGTCGAATGGAACGCCGGACCCCAGGTACATACCGTCACTTGCGTGTCACCCGTGGATGCAGTTGTGGGGCACAATCCCGATGGCTCAGCCTATTTGGAAATCAGCAATTTGGAAAAGACCCAGCGAACTCAATGGACGGTGCGCGTGACTTTGCATCCGGCAAAGGCCTATCTGGACGAGCAAATTCGCCTTTCTAATCCCATAGATGCCATCAGCCCATATTATTTCTGGAACTGCACTGCTTTTGTGAGCCAGTCCGGCACACGTTTCATCTATCCCATGACGCTCGGAACGGATCACGCCGGCGTGAAATTCTTTTCCTGGCCCATCCATGAAGGCAAAGACCTGTCCTGGCTTAAAAACTACGAGACCTGGGCGTCAATTTTTTCCGTGGACTGCACTTTTGATTTCTTCGGGGCCTACGACGTGACCCTGGATCGCGGCATCGTGCAGGTGGCCGACCACCACCAGCTCAGCGGCAAAAAAGCCTGGACCTGGGGGACGTGGGAATTCGGCCTGGTTAGCCAGAAGAACCTGACCGACGAGGACGGCCCATATATTGAGGTCCAGAGCGGCCCGCTGCCGACACAGTCCGACTACGGAATGCTCCTGCCCCGCCACGTAATCTGGTGGCAGGAGTGGTGGTATCCCGTGCACGGCCTGGGTGATGGTTTCGAATACGCCACTAAGGACATCGCGATCCAGACCAGCCGGCGGGGCGACACGCTCCGGCTGTATATTATCGCAACCGGCGAATTCCCCGCCGCGACTTGCATCCTCTCACAGCAAGCTCGGCAGCTCCAAAGAAAGAGCCTGGACCTTTCTCCTGCCAAGGCCAGTATGGTGATGCTTTCGCCCGCTCCGCAGTCACCGGTCGATGTGACCATCAAGACAAAAGACGGAGGCGTCCTTGCTTGCTTCACGACTCCGTTGCCGATTCCTGAGGTTTCTCCGCCGCAGCGCCCCGCGCTGCTGACCAAGCCGGATGAGCAGCTCAGCGTGGAGGAAAAATACCTCAAGGGCAGAAAACGCGACTTAGCCATAGATCGCAAAGGAGCCCGGGAATATTACGAAAAGGCGCTGGCGCAGGATGCGCAGTACGTGCCCGCGCTGCGGGACCTGGCGGTGCTTGATATCGAAGCGGGACTCTACCAGGACGCCGCTGAGCGGCTGAGAAAGGCGGTGCTCCGCGATCCCGCCGATGGACTGTCCTGGTTCTTTCTGGGCGTCAGTCACGTGAAGTTGAAAAACGAGCGCGAAGCGCTGAGCTGCGCTTACCAGGCAGTAAGGTGCCTGGGCACCGCCTCGCTCGGCTACGACCTGGCGGGGCGTGCTCACATGCGTTTGGGGCAGTGCCAAAAAGCGATAGATGTCTTTGATAAAGCCGTCCTGCTGAATCCGAGTGACATCAAGGCGAAGAATCATCTGCTGCTTGCCCTGCATGCGGCGGGAAAGGCCGACTCGGCCCGCAAGCGCGCCAAGGAAATAGTTGCCCAGAATCCGACCGAGCTGGCCCCGCGCGCACTTCTTGCCCTTGAAGGCAAGTCTGAGATGGACGGCTTTGTGCGGCAGATGCGCGATTTTGTAGGCGAAGTGGATTTTGAAATGATAGAAACGGCTCTTGTTTTTGCGGAATTGGGCCTGGTCAAAGAAGCCGAGCAGCTTCTTTCGGCGGTATGTGTCGAGGCGGTCCCAGAGGACCAGCGCAATCCGCTGCCGTTGTACTGGCTGGCCTACTTTGCCTCGATGAAAGAGGACTGGAAAAGCGCCGGCATCTATCTCAGACAGGCGGCCGGTGCGTACAAGGACTATGTTTTTCCATCTCGGCCAGAAGCGGTGGCGGTCTTTGAATACGCAGTTGAGCAGATTCCTGATGATGCTTATGCACACCTGCACCTGGGTAATCTCTATGCCCATCTCGGTCGGCTGCAAGAAGCTGCGGAGCACTGGCAAAAAGCCGGCGCGCTAAATCCGTCACTTAGTATCGCGTTTCGCAATCTCGGCCTTTACGCCTGGGCGGTGGAAGAAGACCTGGCCAAAGCGGAGCAGTATTATCGCAAAGCCATCGCCGCCCGGCCCAAAGACCAGACGCTGTACCGTGACCTGGCCGATATTCTGCTGGCAGCAAAGAATCGGCCGGATGCGATCAAGGTCCTCGAATCGACCCAGTATGATAAAATGCGGCGTGCGGACGTCATCATCATGTTGGCACAGGCCTATCTTGACGAGCGCCGGTACACCGACTGCATCGATTTACTTGAATCGACGCCTTACTTTGTGAACTGGGAAGGCCAGACCATCACGTGGGACCTGTTCCACAAGGCCCACATGGAGCGAGGCCGGCAGCGTTTTGAGGATGAAAAGTTCGAGGCGGCTTTGCAGGATTTCCAGGCGGCTCTGACCTATCCGGACAATATCGGCGTCGGCCGGTCGAATAGGCCCCAGGAAGCGGC
>CAZPJZ010000507.1:0-2690 GCA_964586995.1 uncultured Pirellulales bacterium
ATCCGCTCGGAGGTCAGCGGCCGAGTACCGTTCGAGATAACGTACTTCACCAGCGGACTATCCTGGCGAGCATTTTATATGGGCACACTCTCGCAGGATGAAGAGACGATGCGTTTAGACGGCTATGTCCGCGTCGGCAACAATTCCGGTGAGGACTACGAAAATGCCCAGACCCGTCTGATTGTGGGTCAAGTTCATCTGCTTGATCAAATCGCCGAGCTGGCAAAACGCCCCTATCCGTATGGCATGCCGATGCCTCTTGGTGAGTTCGGTGGTTATGGTGCCTTTGGCGGGATAATGAAAGGTGCCGCCGTTACAAATGGCGACGCTAAGCAGGGTCTCGTTCACCTCTGGGCCGACCTAAATGGATTGAGGCCTAAGCAGATCACAAGAGAGGGCCTGAGCGAGTATTTTCTTTACACAATTGAGGGCATGGAAACCATACCGGACAAGTGGGGCAAGCGTCTGCTTTCATTCGAGGCGGAGGATATTCCGGTAAAGAGCCTGTATAAATACGATGAGGAGCGCTGGGGTGAGCAGGCTATAAGATTTGTCTCATTTAACAACGACCAGAAGCACAAGCTTGGCAATACTCCGATTCCCGATGGCACGATGCGAATTTACAGCCAGGCTGACGAGCAGGGATATCTGTCGTATGTCGGCGGGACGGATATCAAGTATATTCCGGTGGATGAAGAGGTTGAGTTGAATCTCGGCCCCGCTCGATTGGTCGAGGTTAAGCCGGTACTGATGGAGTCCAAAACGGACAATTACGTCTTCGATAAGAAAAAGAACATTGCCGGCTGGGATGAGATACGGACCTGGAAGATAGAAGTTACCAACACGCGCACGCTGCCCATCGAGATTGAAGTCACTCGCGGCTTCGGCACCGCCTACTGGACGTTACAATTTGACGAGAAGGACGTCTCTTACGAGAAGCACGATGCCACGCACGCTCGGTTTAAGCTTGAGCTTGAGCCGAGAACAAAGCGGGCATTTGAATATACGGTGACAACATATCATGGAACACGAGAAGAAGTGATGGCAAAAAGGTAGGGTATGCTCTGCATACCAGAAAGAGACTATGAACAGTAAGGGCAAGATACTTGGTTTTTTGGTGATTCTGGGCATCATCGTACTATTCTCGGATGCGGCGATATCGCTGATTATTGTTGGGGGCGGCGAACCGATTCAAGATCACGGCTGGTCGTCTGGTTGTGTAGAGGTGGCGAACCTGGCGACACGCTTCGGATGGTGGGAAGGCCCACCATTTGGCGGCGGCGAGTATCATTTCCTGTATCGTTGCCAGAATACGGGCGAATTTAATCAAGCCCTGGAGAAATTCGCTGCCATTGAGGCTAAGAGGCTTGAGCTTGTCGTGCATAATGGTCCCAAGAAAGACTTTATAGTTGATGGCCGAGTCGATTGGACCTTCGTGGTATGGATTGCGAGAAACTGGGATTCTCTGAACAATAATTCGAGGAATTTCTATCGCCTGCCTGATTCTGGTTCGACAAAGCCGGTTCATAAGGCCCGGGGAACGATGCCGGTACCAAGAGTCGATGTATATCTTGGTGCGGACAATCCCATAATCTGGAAGGATGTGAAGGTTCCGGCCAACGTCGTGGTTATTGATCGAAGGCCGGGGTCGGTTGCCCCACAGTTTGCAGATAAAGGCCTGGTGCGCGGCAAGGTATTTGACCTTGAAACAAAGAAGCCGATTGCCGGGGCAAGGGTTTTGTTGCTGGAGCGTGTCCAGAGCACAGAAGCCGGCACGGGCAGGAGCGTCAGACCTGCTTCGAGCGGCCAGGAGTGGAAAACGGTCAAGGACGTAACGACTAATGCCCGCGGCCTTTGCCAGATCGGCGAGGTTCCTCTTGGTTCTTATGACGTCAGCGTATCCGCAAAGGGCTATGTCTCGGTTGACTTGGAGCGATATGACAATACGCCGGCAGAATGTTACGAATTTGAAGTTGGTCTGCTAAGACCGTTTTCAATCAGTGGTATCGTGACAGATGCCAAGGGTGCTCCTCTGCAGGGTGTCGGAGTGCAGGCCGGCGATTTCGTTGGGCCTGATGGGAGTGAGTATCCGCACCAAGCAGATAGTCCCGTGCTGACAGATGCGCAGGGCAGGTTCGAGATTTCCGATCTGCCAAAGGGTTTTGCCAGCATCAGATGTCGCGCAGAAGATCTACATCAAGCCGACTCCATATTCGAGATGTATCCAGTTCCCTCCAAGCAAATCAGGCTTACGGTGACAGGTACGGGCATTATTCGAGGTAAGGTTGTTAATGCGGACGGAAAAGTGCCGGCTGGTGAGGTCCATATTCATATTCGGCCGCCGGGCGAGCAGCTTGGCAAATGGGGCGGCTCCGCCCGATGCAAAGAAGATGGCAGTTTTGAGTTCAAGGGCGTGCCGCCCGGCGAGTATCTGGTTGGCACGGATTCCGCGCTTATGACCGAAGGTGATAGGACAAACGCCAAGGTGGTTTTAGTGGAGGCGGGAAAAACCTACGATCTTGAAGTCGTGCATGTTCAGCAGAAGCGCAAAAGATAAGAACAAGGGTTGAACCATTTTTTTGGAGATCAAATTATGAACAGCAAAAAAATCATCCTAACGGCAATGGTGCTGCTCGTTGGCAGCGGAATTGTTCAGGCGAGGATCAAGTTAGTTGCGCTTCCGGAGCGGG
>CAZPJZ010000508.1:0-2689 GCA_964586995.1 uncultured Pirellulales bacterium
TGGCCGGCCTGGGCCCCAACTCGACAGCCGCCGGCGTTTGCCGCCCCGCTGTCTGGAAAAGACTCTCCATCCGGTCACGGACGATGTCGAAGTCGTACTTGCCTGCTACGGCAAAAATCGTCTGCGACAGATTGAAGTTGTCCTCCACTATCCGACGCGCCTTTTCAGCCGTGAGCGTCCGCAACTGCTCTATCTCTCCCACGGTGCTGCGGCCCAAAGGGGGCGGATAGAACTGCTCCTGAAGCTTCAGCACAACCTTCTGCCTGGGCTCGTCGTCCAGCGAGCGCACCCTCTCGGCCGCCAGTTGCCTGGCAAGTTCGAATTCGTCCTGTCTCAAGTGTGGCCGGAGAACGACGTCGGCATATAGCTGTAGTGCCTGGGCCAAGTTGCTGGCCTCCAACGCCGCTCCGATGGTCAGATGCGAGCTGCTGACCGAGGCGGCACGGTGCAGGCCCAGCCCGTCCAGCGCGTCACCGAGCCGTCTGCTGTCTTTATCTGCCGCCCCCCTGAAGACCCAGTCGGCAATGACGTTGGCCGCCCCAGAACAGCCCTGCGGCAGCACGGAGGCGCCGGCCGGCAGCATAAAACCAAACGCCACCGACTCCACCGCCTCCATCGGCTCGCCCAGAACGACCATCCCGTTCGGCAATATATGCTTATCGAGTTTTTCTGCCATTTTCGGCTCTCACCATTAGCAACAAGGTGAGGCGGGATTGTAACAACAGGCGCCGCCGCTTTCAATGGTGAATTCCGTTGGCAGCGTAATCTTGACCGAAAACCCGCCGCTCTATTTTTCCGCTGAGCATTTCGGCTTTACACGCCGAGAGCTTGGCATTAAAATCTGGTTATAAACTGCCCGACCCGGACGAGCCGCAACCAAAAAGCTGCACGATCAGTCCTGGAAAAAGTCGAAGTCGGGCATACCCCCGACCGGATCGGGGGCAAAAATGCGCCGGCATATTTGGCCTGGGATTGTTGGTTATCGGTAACCTAAATGTGGGATTAGCAGTGGAAAAGATAACGCTTTATGACACGACGCTTCGCGACGGCATGCAGGCCGAGGGCGTCAGCTTCTCGCTGCAGGACAAGCTGGCCATCGCCAAGTATCTCGATGACTTTGGCGTGCACTACATCGAAGGCGGCTACGCCGCTTCCAATCCGAAAGAGATGCAATTCTTTCAGGAAGTGGCCAAGCTGGGTCTGAAAAATTCGAAGGTGGTGGCGTTCGGCAGCACCCGCCGCGCCGACTGCGACGTCACGCAGGACGCCTCGCTGAACTCAATACTGGCCTGCGGGACGCGCACCGCTACGCTGGTCGGCAAAAGCTGGGATATGCACGTCACGGAAGTGCTCGGCTGCTCACTGGAGGATAATCTGGCTATTTGCGCCCAGTCGGTCAAGTATCTCAAGAGTCACGGCCTGGAAACCATCTTCGACGCGGAGCATTTCTACGACGGCTATAAAAATAATCCCGATTATGCGATGCGGGTCCTGGAGGCGGTGGCCGAAGCCGGGGCGGACGTGCTGGTACTCTGCGATACGAACGGCGGCTCTTTGCCCGACCAGGTGTACCAGATTACAAAAGTAGTGTGCGACCGCTTTGCGGCGGTGACGGTTGGTATTCACACTCACAACGACAGTGACTGCGCCACGGCCAATTCTGTGGCGGCGGTCCGCGCCGGCGCACGTCACGTTCAGGGCACGATGAACGGGCTCGGCGAGCGATGCGGCAACGCCAATCTGTGCACGGTCATCCCCACCCTCGCATTCAAGATGGGATTCGACGTAGCCAGCTCGGAAAAAATCAGAACGCTCACGGAGGTGTCGCGGTTCATTTTCGAGATAAGCAATCTGACGCCCGTTATGAACATGCCCTACGTCGGCGAGAGCGCTTTTGCGCACAAAGGCGGCCTGCACGTGGACGCCCTGCGCAAGAACAAGCGCACCTACGAGCACATCGATCCGGAGCTGGTGGGCAACGAGCGGCGGTTCCTCATATCCGAGCTGAGCGGCAAATCCAACGTGCTGGCCGAGCTGGAAAAGGCAAAGATTGCTCAAGACAAGAAATTAGCGCAGAAAATACTTTTGCGCGTTCGAGAGCTTGAGAACGAAGGCTATCAATTCGAGGCCGCCAACGCCAGCTTTGACCTGCTGGTCAGAAAGGTGATGGGGACGTACAAGCCGTCTTTCGAGCTGTTGAAGTATCACGTTGACGTCGAGAAGCACAGAAGCGGCGAGATTGTCACCGAGGCCACGGTCAAGCTGAAAGTGGGTGACAGAGAGGAGCACGTGGTCGGCGAGGGCGATGGCCCCGTCAACGCGCTGGACGCCGCCCTGCGAAAGTCGCTGGAGAATTTCTATCCGGGCATCAAGGACATTCACTTGATCGACTACAAGGTGCGAGTGGTTAACGCCGGAGCCGGAACTGCTGCCCGCGTGCGCGTTATAATCGAGTCGCGGGACAAAAGCTCCATCTGGGGCACGGTCGGCTGCTCGGAGAACATCATCGAGGCCTCCTGGCAGGCCCTGGTCGACTCGGTCGAATACAAACTGCAAAAAGACGCCCCCTGTCAGTACGAGCGGGGCAAAGAATCTAATTCTTAAACCCACGTTTGCAGCGTGGCGTTCTTCTACGCCTCAGAGAAGTGAAAGAAACAAAAGACGAACATAGAGGAGATTAAGAAAAAAA
>CAZPJZ010000509.1:0-2684 GCA_964586995.1 uncultured Pirellulales bacterium
AGTGACGCCGCTCCCTCCATACCTGCCTGGCATTCTCTTCCCTTTGAAGACCCTGCCTGGAAAGGTGTTCGACCCTATAGAACCCCCATGCCTGAAATACTCATGGGTACCGTGGCTGCCCTTGGCTCCAGCCATTCCGTGCCGCTTCATCACCCCGGTAAATCCCCTGCCCTTGGATTTAGCTGTAATATCGAGATAGTCGCCTTTTTTAAAGACATCGATGGTTATTTCCTGTCCGACTTCAAAAGCGTCGAGCTCCTGCTCGGAGACGCGAGACTCTTTCAAGTATCTCCTCACCGATACTCCCGCCTTCTGAAAAAGACCGAGTTCACTTTTCCGAAGCCTGCTCTCCTTTGTATCCTCGAATCCCAGCACAAAGGCGCTGTAGCCGTCCTTTGTGATTGTCTTCTTACGCACCACTGAACATGGGGCAAACTTTATAACCGTAACGGGCACAACCCTGCCCTCCTCATCAAACATCTGGGTCATTCCTACCTTATTTCCTATCATGTACAACCGCATGGATATAACTCCTGATTACCTGTGCTGTCGTGAACCCTTAATATAACAATTTTTCATCCGTCGAGCAATTATTTCAATAAGGGAGGAAGTGGGTCTTTTGCTCATTGCACGGCGAAGCGGTAGTTGTCATTTAGCTCGTCGCTTATAGCCATGCTGCCGCGCACCACCCCGGGATGGATGATATACTGTATGTTGTACTGGATTTTTCCTCTTTCTGTGCCCATTACATCGGCCAGCTCTCCGGCCTTGTAGAGAGAGACAAGGCTATTTTTCTGGTACTCAGGATTCCCCGTCGCCTCGTACAGCTTCTGGTAGGCAACCCCCAGGTTGTTGTGAACGGCGGCAGATTCAAGCACGATCCGCCTGTGGTACGCGTTCCACGGCTTGATATCCCCCAGGCTGTCAATAAGCCGATCGTATACCTCAGAAAGCAACAGGTATTCGCCAAGCGCTGCGTTGTACTTACCCAGGTGGAGAAAGGCACTCCCCAGTGCGTTGCTCAGGTTTGGGTTTTCCGGCATAATTCTTGAGAGCTCAGACCAGTACCCCAGGGCCGAGGAGAAAGAACTCTCATAGTAGTGGATCAGCCCCAGGTTGTAGAAGAGGTCGTTATTCTTATATCCTATGCTCTGTGCCTTTTCGTAGTACTGACGGGCTATGGGATAGTTCCTCTCACGATAGAAGTATGCCTGTGCGATATTGAAGTAAGCCTTAGCATTCTGTCTGTTTTCCTCAATGGCCTTCTTGAAATAGCTGATAGCTTCTGCAGCCATTCCAGCCGTTTCTCTCTGGTAGAATATTTCCCCGAGGTCATTGTAGGCATTGGACAGGAGAACTCTGTCCCGCTTCTCCCAGGGGTAGTGCAGTTCTCTCGCATTTTCGGCCCTTATTGTTGCCTTGAGGAAATCCTCCTGCATCCTCCGGTTGTTTATAACCCTGTAGTACTCTGCAAAGGTATAGTGCGCCTGCGGATAACCCGGATAACTTTTCAACACCTTCAGGAGTATATCCCTGATCGCCCCGAATCTCTCCCGCGCAAGGTAGTAGCCAGCAAGCTCTGTGTACACCTCTCTATCGACTGCGGCTGGATAACTCCTCGACAGGTAATTGTAGAGGTACTCAACTCCCTCGTCGTTTTTCCTGGTAATCTCGATGTCGAGCATCTTGAAAAAGGGATCGCTATTTTTCCTTTTTTTCTGAATAGCGTTGTTGAAGAGCTCATAGGCCTCGTCGAGACGCTGTGGGTCCCGCTTTTTCCCCCACTCGATAAGGTTTACACCTTTTAACTTTATGTACTCGTACTCATCAGGGTGTTTTGAGAGGACCTGTGAGTATAGATCATCCGCCTTCTTATACTCTTCGAGAACTGTATACAGTCTGGCAAGGTGCAGGCGGATGAGGAGATTTCTCACCCTCCTGTCGAGCTCAATGCCCTGAGTAAACTTCTGTTCCGCCTCATCATAATTCCCCGAGAGCATGTACTCCCAGCCGTAGCGGTCATACTGCTTCACACTCTGGTGGATAGCCGCTGCCTTTTGAAAGCTCTCCTCAGCCTTCTCATACCGCTCACCTGTCAGGTACACTATGCCTTCTTTGTAATAGCGGTTGGCCCTGAGCGGCCTATTGAGGTACACCATATAGAGTACGCTTAAAATGGCCACTATAAGCAAAAACAGGCCCGCCACACGTGCAACAGGGCCCATAGTCTCTGCAATGACGCCAAGAACACCCGGTTTTCTCTCAACGGTGATCACCTCAGGAATGACCCTTGCCGGGACTATTCTCTTCCCTGTAACACGCTCGATGTAGTTGACAATCTCCTCCTCCGGGGCATCCCGAAGAAGCAGACGGAGGAGGTGGTTGATTTCTTGCTCAGGGAGCTCTCCTCGCACTATGCTATTCCTTATACGCGAGGCAATCGTTGGTGTCAGGCGGGTGAGCCTATTTTTAATAAAGAGTATATCCTCATCGCTGAGCTCGATTTCAACCTCTTCGGGTGGGTACTCAAGAGGGGCAATCTCCTCTTCGGCTGCCACCTCCTCCAGCGCTATCCCCTCCCCTTCCTCCTCGGCCACGGGCTTCATAAGCTCTTCCAGTTCAAAGCTCAACTCTTCCTCTTCCATTATTTCAGGTATGCCTTTCTCGGGCTCAGCAGCCTCCTC
>CAZPJZ010000510.1:0-2672 GCA_964586995.1 uncultured Pirellulales bacterium
TTCGTCATTATACCGGTCCGGGTCAGCACATTGCGGATCAACGATCTGGCGGCTTTTCCAGTCGAGAAAGAAGGTCCTCGACAGTACCGCTGCGAAGGATATCGTCGAATTGCGACCGGTAGGTCAAGAGGATACTGACGCCCTGTATCTCCACATCATAAATCTTCCAGCGTTTGTCCACTTTGCGAAGCTTGTACAGCATGGCTGTTTTTCTGTCCTTGGATACCAGCTCCATCGGGATATAGACAATTTGCTTCTTTTGCACCGCCGGCTTGAACGAGACCCGTTCATCCGTGTAGAGAGCGACTTTCTCCCGATACGAGGCTTTGAGCCGTTCCACAAAGAGTTGCATGAACTTCTCACGCTGTGCCGCCGTCAATTTGGGCCAGTGGTTTCTGCCCAACGCCAGTTGAGCCATCAGCGGAAAATCGAAGATCGGACTCACGATCTTGTCGATTTCCTTGGCTTTTGTTTTCTGGTCGAGGTCTTTGTTCTGCAAGACCGAAATCACCGCATTCCACTTGGTCGGCAGCAGCTTGTTTGGGTCATTTGGGTCGTTCGGGTCCTTATCGTCCGCATTAACGGCCTGACCAGCGACCAGGAACACCAGCATGGCACACCAAAGGCTTCTCATTGTCCATTCCTTACGTCGTTTGTACCTATGCGCGAGTCATGATTTTACCTTGCCGCGGGCGACGCTGCAAGCGCAAATGTGGGTTCCTGAAGATACGGCCCTCGACCACGCTCGGGACAGGAATAAATAGAAAACGGGAAATTAGCGGGGCCGATTCGCCAGCGTGAACTTCAAATGAGAGGCAGATAAGGAGCAGTATTTAGTGAATGGTATTTAGGCTAACGGCCAACGAGCAAATACTAAGGACTAATTGGCCGGGTGTACTGATTCTATCATCTCCGCATCGATGCGCTAAGCGCCGCCATTCGTCACTGTCTGTAGTTGCATTCAACTGTTTTTCTCTGCGAGCCATTGTTCGCAGCGCTTTACTACCTCAGGAGTACGAGCTTCGCTGGCGTCGTAGTCGGCAAAATCGAGGCCCGTGCACCTTTCCAAGGCCGTGGCGAGTGACCGGCGCAACTGTTTTTTCAGAGCTCGAGTCTCAACGCCCCCTGAAGACGTGGACCCGGCATGGAACAAGCGGATGGCCAAGATGCGCACGGCACTCGTATCTGCGAGCGAACCAAGCGCCTCAGCAGCCTGGGCTTGCAATTCCCAACTGCGTAAACCATAAAGAGCAACACAAAGCGTATCAACCTTATGGTGTTCCTTCGCCTCTCGCACAAAGTCTGATGCAGCAGCGTGATCCAGCGCCTTCATCTGTGTGATCCTACCCAACAAGACCGGAACACTAGGATTGGTTTTGAAAGATGGATGCTGCGATAATTCCTCCAGGTGCCTTTCGATATTTCGCAGTCCTACATGTTCCATAATTTGGTGTAATATGGCATCCGGATCATCAGTCGGGCTCTGCTGGAGAAGCAGATGTGAGAATTTCTTTAGTCTTTCTTTCTGTTTTTCGAGGCTGGGATAGCCTATTTCTATATCGGGTGTAGATGGAGGGGTTTTGTCTCGTGCCGTTTGCTGGCCTGGTGGCCTGCGCTTACAACTCATCAGAACGCTCAAGGCTAGAAGGCCTGTAACTAAAACCAACATGAGTGTGACATAATTGCAGCCATACGCAAGTGCAGGTCGCCGCGGGGCCTGCTTGGAAAGGCCTGTTTGTTTCTTAGTCAAGACATATTTTGCTTCCATACTGGCGTTCCCTTCATCGGGCCTCTCTATTTCCTTAATCGCAATACGTCATTATACAATATCGGCGAATTAACTCAGTCCCAACCAGAGTTATTTGCTGCGCCATCACTGCCATCATCTTTCCATAAGCCCAACATTCGCTCGTATTTGAAATGCGCTCTCCAACTAACCGGACCGCTGATTGGGTACCACGTACTGTCCAACTGCAGTCTTGCAAACTCCTGATAGTGGAACCTGACTTCAAAGGTATCACCGTTGGATCCCGTTGAATGGCGTATTGGGACGCGAGGTGCATCATAACTGGTGAGCTTGCCAACATTAGACTCATAAGGGTTGTTGTCCTCATAGACTACACTTGTGTCGTCATTGCCTATTACATCGCTGCCAGGATAATCTTCGGGCACATCCACAGAAGCAGGTTGATTATCGTACATGTGCCCGGGAACGTCTTCAAGGTCATCCTGCGTGTATAGATGAGGATTAAGGATTTTGACCCTGATTCGTCGTGATATATCCCATTTTTTATCTGCTCCTCCTGCCAGCGTCGAGCCAGTAACCACATGCGTGAGTGACTCGCCCGGCACCTCCCCATTGTGAGAACCTCGAAGGTCCGGTATATCTGAGTCTAAATCGGTGATGCTACTTGGCGAGATTGTGAACACGAAACTGTCAGCTTCCACTTCCACCGCCATCCCTGGGCCCTGTGTTTGGTCACCATTACGAATATCGCTAAGACCCATCATAGTCGTGGGAAAAGAAGTCGGGGGAGTGCCCGTCGACCATACGACCCAGCATGTGAAGTCTTTTGCGTCGCGTCCAGCCACATCAACAGTTCCTGGATATTTGCCTGAGCTCGGTGAGGCCGGTGACTAACTAGGACTAACTAGGGACAGTCACCTATTGT
>CAZPJZ010000511.1:0-2669 GCA_964586995.1 uncultured Pirellulales bacterium
CCGCAGGCCAAAGAGAGATACCCATGCGGCCGGTATGTCTACATGACAAGACAGCCATAGAATCATTCCTGCGGAAGAACACCGAACTTCACATATACGCCATCGGCGACTTGGACGATTTCTTCTGGCCCTACACCACCTGGTATGCCCTACCCGCAGACAACGGATTTGAGGCCTTAGCGCTGCTGTATACGGGGCAGGAACTGCCCACCCTGGTGGCCCTGTCGGAGCAGCCCGGCATTATGGGCAGACTTCTTGAATCGATCCTGCATCTGCTTCCACAGCGGTTCTACGCCCATCTTAGCCCTGGCCTGGAATCCGTCCTTCAAGAAACACACAGCTTGGACTGCCACGGAGAACACTATAAGATGGCTTTGCACCAGCGCCGGCGAGTAGACGATCTTCGGTGCGATGACGCTGTCCGGCTGGGCGGCTCGGACCTCGATGACCTCCGCCGGTTCTATCACGAAAGCTACCCGGGCAACTGGTTTGAACCCAGGATGCTGCAGACAAACCAGTATTTTGGGCTCAGAAGCCAAGGGCAGCTTGTCAGCGCTGCGGGTGTTCACGTGTATTCAGAGATCTACCGCGTAGCCGCTCTGGGCAACATTGCCACGCATCCTTCCCACCGACGGAGAGGCTACGGCAGACTGGTCACCGCGCGACTTTGCCAGTCTCTACTCGAAAAAGTAAAGCACATTGGCTTGAATGTGAAAGCGGACAACGAAGCAGCTATCTGCTGCTACCAAAAAATAGGATTTGAGATCGTCGCCTCCTACGGCGAATTTATGATTCAAAGAAAATCATGAGCGGAAAGAAACCGGACAGAACAAAGAACGCGGGCCGGTAAGGGAGACCGTACTATGAAAGTAAATATCGGTAACCATATTTTGGAACTGGTTGAAGGCGACATTACGGAAATGCAAACCGACGCCATCGTAAATGCTGCCAACGCTCAGCTAATCATGGGTGGCGGCGTCGCGGGTGCAATCAAAAGAAAAGGAGGCCCGGAAATTCAAAAAGAATGTAACAAGATTGGAGGCACGTTTGTCGGCGGTGCCGTGATAACTACCGGCGGCAATTTGAAAGCAAGGCACGTAATTCACGCCGTCGGACCCCGGCTGGGCGAAGGCAATGAAGACCAGAAGCTGAAGAATGCGACCCTGAATTCGCTCAAACTGGCCAATGAAAATAGCCTCAAGAGCATTTCTTTCCCGGCAATCAGCACCGGCATTTTCGGGTTTCCCATTCATAGGTGTGCCGAAATAATGCTCCAGACGACTATCGACTACCTCAACGCCCCGACCGGCCTGGAAAAAGTAGTTTTCTGCCTCTTTGGCAAGGATAGCTATGAGGTCTTCGCGAAGCAATTGGAGCGGGAAACCGCCGGTCGTTGAGAGAGCTCGAACCCAGGCTCAAGAATCTATGCCGCAGGCAGCCAACTTACCACTGCCGCTGCGGAGCCTCTGTGTCCGAGCCTGTCAAGCTCAACCGGTGTTTTTCCCATTCCGAGCGGCGCGAACCAAAAACGTAGGCGCCGCTGCGTGCTCCCGACTCCGGGCGCCCAATGCGCGATTTTTGCTTGATTCCTCGCCGGAGATAGTATATATTTGTAGTAAATTTACGCTGGCATTAGAGAGTCCACACGATGAAAAAGCGGGTTTTGGTAGTAATGGCCTATGGAGACCAGGTTCAACGTCTTTGAGATTTTACAGATAGCCGAGAAGGTTGAGCAGAAAGGCGCCAGGTTTTACCTCAAGGCGGCAGAGATGTTCAAGGACTCACTGCGACGTGATACCTACTTAAAACTCGCTGATTGGAAAGCCAGGCACGCCAAGATATGGGCCCGATTGCGCAAGCGGTTCTCCGAGAAGACCGGCGAGTTCGGGACTTTTGACCCCGATAATTATGTATTGTCGAATCCCGGCGTGATGGCAGGACTTACCTGGTTCGACACCAAACACGGGCCCTTAAGAAGGCTCACAGGCCAAGAGACTAAGGAAGAAATACTCAGGGACGCTATCAGGCGGGAGAACGAAATCATTATCTTTTATCAGGGTCTGAAGGATTTTGCCCGGGACCCCGCCAGCCAGGATACCGTTGATAAGATCGTCAGGGAGGAGAACCGGCACATCCATCTCATCATGCAGCTATTTGACCGGCGATAGGCATTGGTAGGACCGCCGCACGGCGTCAGCGACAGCGAATTAGCAAGTCAGCGTCGTACTTGTCTTTGGGAAGGTTCTTCTGCAAATCGCTGATAAAACGCAGGCCGTCCTGCCAGTAACCTGCGGTCGGTTTCAAGCCGGGGCAGAAGCCGGCAAAGTAACGATTTATGCTGAACATGAACAGTTCGCGCAAGTACTTGCTGACCATCGAGGCCAGCGACACCGGCAAAAATTTCTCGTCGCCGTCAACTATGAAGTGCAGGCGCATGCTTTTTCCGTCGGCTTGCAACTCGTAGCTGCTTGTTTCCTCGGTCTCGCTTAGAATCCTCAAGTCCATGTGCGGAAACATTCGCTGCAAGCTGGCCCGATAGCGGACGCGCCCTCCCTGCCTATCAATTATGATCTGCAGGTCTTCGCCCACAAAATTCTCAAATGCGTTCTCGATAAGCTGGCAAATAGCGGTAAACAGCACATTAGCCTTATTCTTGACGTTGCTTACCA
>CAZPJZ010000512.1:0-2668 GCA_964586995.1 uncultured Pirellulales bacterium
TCAGCCAGATTGACACCCTGATCGCTAAACTCCTTCAAGCTGATATTCCACGGCGTCCAGGTACTGATCAGTGTCGCGTTAGGATCTTGATGGGAGACCACGGCAGGCTGGCCATTGCTGTTTGATATCGACACGTACATCGGCTCAGCATCGTTGCTCACTATGCCTATGTCCTGATGGCTCCATTGGGGGCCGACGGTCGTGCCGGGAAAGCTCACATCGGAGAACTGTGCTACGCACGCCGCATCGACGTCGTGGCTGGTCACCGCCAATCCTATATACACAGGCATATTCATGACCACCTTGTCAAGCAGATCGAACTGTACCCAGGTGATGCCGTCCGCCGAATAAGAGCCTTTTACAAGCCCGCCTATGGTGCGCTCAATTTTGACCCACTGTGGTGCGGTAATCCCATCGGCGAACAATCTATCGGTGACACCAGCGGTGCCGTTACGATACTGGAACCGGACCCCATGGGCAGGAGTAATAAGCACGGCTGCATTGGCCGAATTCGCATCAAGCGAATCTCGAATCATCACGCCGGCCTTAGACCACTCATTAGTGTCACTGAGGCTCTGGACCTTTGCTATGATTGTTCCTGCGCCGGAGAGCTCCTTGAATGCAAAGTGGAACTGGTCGGCGTTGCCCCATATATCGGCGCCACCGCCGGTCACGGTGTATGTGCCGGCCGGTCCTTCGACAAAGCCGCCCACGTAAGCCGGATAGCCTCTGAACCACAGCGATAGGGCCTTCAATCCGAGCCTCGTCCAATCTCGGCCGCTCTTTAAATCGTCAATCTTAGCCACCGCTTCGGACAATTTTGCCGGGACGGAGTTGTCGTACGCCAAGGGCATGGATTGGCTGCCACTGTGAAAGATAATCCGCTCAGCATAGGGAGCGTCGGTGTTTCCTACGGTCGAGCCGGTGCCATTGCCGGGGATACCCTGGGCGGGCGAGCCATAACCATCTATCCACGTAAGATATATCAAGTTGGTATCGTCGTTATAGTCCTCAAAATCGTCCACCCGTAGATAATCCGCGACCGTAAAGCTCCAAACCTTGCCTTTGGTAATGGTCGCATCGGTATGTACCTCATCGATTCGCCAGAAATACGTCTTGCTTAACTGCAGGCTCGACGGGGCATACGTTGTTTGTGTCTGGCTGCCTATAGCAACAGTGGCATCGTTCACATCGTCGAGACTCTCGCCGAGGTAAATGTTATGGGAGGCCGTTTTCTCGCCCGCCGTCCAGCTCAGAGTCACCGTGGGTTGAACGTCTGTCGCACCGTCGCGCGGGTCAGGATTCCGGGCCGCTCCGAGGTCAATCACTCCCGCCATTTCGTTTATCATGTTTGTCAACAAGGTCTTGTGGTTCTCGGTGATGAACGATTCGAAGCCGTATGGCCCGTCAAGGTCATAGCCCCAGTGGCCTAAGAAGGCCCGTCGCTCGCCGGCAACATTTCCATTTGCAAAGGTTGTGCCTTTAGGAATGTCGGCCACCATGGGCCTGCCGCCGAAGGTGCCTATAAGTATCGTCCCACTGACAAAAGGATCGTTTGGCAGGTACACTCCCTTTGGGCACGTTCCCGGAGTCGGTGCGGTGGACCAGTCAAAAACCTTGATGGGACCGCTCAGGCCAGCAAGAAACGGATGACCTTCCTGGCCGGCCACGATGACGATATCGGTAGTCGTAAGACTTGCGTCACCCGAACCACCAGGCGTCCAATTCCATCGGTTATCGCCGCCGCCACGGGTCAGATACCCGCTGATAAGCAGCAGGGGGGTCTCCAGCGCATTCCAGTTCGCTCGATCGGCATCAAAGCTGCCGCTGTCGGTTCTGCGCGACACAACGACCAGGTCGGCGTCCCGCAGATGGGCAAGCTTGCTTTCATTACCTGCTGCCCACGGACCGGTGCCGCCTTCCCTGTAATTGCTGCCGGCCATCGAGGAATTCTGGCGCATTCCGTCGGTGTCCACCGTATAACCGAGGCCTTGAAGGAACGTTACCAACCAATCGTCCTCGTGGTTGCCCGTAGGTTCGACGCCCGGAACGTAGCAATCACTAACAAGCAGGATGGTCTCGGCCTGAGTGACACCGGTCAGACAAAACGCCAATACGACTACCCAGGATGTCAATTTTCTGCACATAACATACCTTCCTCATCAAACTCACTGCGTGCTCATAACCAGAATGTCAAAGTCCGTCTGCCAGGCACAAAGCGTCCAGAACAGGTCTCTGGCCCAAAACGTGTAGATTGCCTATGACCTGCCCGAAATGGCACACTTACCAAGGGTCTTTATACCAAATTAGCCCACCCGCTTCAAGCAAAATTGTGCTGGATTCCGACCATGTCAACGATGATTGCACCCCTCAGTAGCTGAACAACCGCCCCAAAGCTCACCCCAGACAAACAAAGCAGAAATTCTCGCAGACTGGGATATTGCATAAGAATCGGCGTTTCGGTATACTATTGTCAGGCAAGAGTGCTAAGTCACGTAGAAGAATTAGGAAGGCAAAGGTAAAACAGGCTTGATTTGCAGCATCGCAAGTGATAGTTGAAACACCGTGGGATACGAGGAGCACATTATGAACAAACCAAGAGCATTTACCTTAATAGAGTTGCTGGTAGTGATCGCCATTATCGCACTACTGATGGCCATGTTGATGC
>CAZPJZ010000513.1:0-2658 GCA_964586995.1 uncultured Pirellulales bacterium
GCGACCTCTTGCACCCCATGCAAGCGCGCTAGCCAAACTGCGCCACGCCCCGAAAACGCATCTATGTTAACCCAAGATAGTCCCTTAGCAATGAAATTGTCCGCAAGATGGTCAAAAAATTGAAGTTGGACCTACATTATTTGGGCAAATCCAGCCGAGGATTTGCTCAAATAATACAGACCAATGTCCTGGGGATTTTCAAAGTATGCCCAACTTCGATTTTTCCCAGGACTAATCATGTACCTGTTTGATTCCGGCTCGTCCGAGTTAAGGGCAGCACAGATATTTTCTCCTGTCGTATATTCTAAAAACCGGGCGGGGCGTGTCACTATTGAGGGGTCAGCCGCTTTCCGGAGCTTTATGTGAGCATTTTTTTCGAGATCGGCGTGGATTTCTCGCAAAAATTGTTGACAAAGTTAGGCATAACTAACTATAGTGAATCCAGTGATATGAAAGGCAGCTAAAGGTCATGGTGGAATCCGAGGGCAAAAAATTGAGCGCCTCGTTAGAGGATTACCTGGAGGCCATTTTCAATCTGGCGGGCCAGTCCCGGACCGTCCGCAGCACGGACATAGCCAACGCTCTGGGGGTATCTAAGCCCTCGGTGACCGGGGCGCTGCGGGTGCTGAAAAGCAAAGGGCTGGCTAATTACAGGCCGTACGATTGTGTGACGCTCACGGCGACCGGCCAGGCGGCCGCAGCCGAAGTGGTGCGAAAACATAATATTCTGAAGTCCTTTCTCGTCGGTCTTTTGGGTATCGACAAGGACGTGGCGCACCAAGCGGCTTGCCAGGCGGAGCATGCCTTGGGTCAGGATGTTATCGGCAGACTTTTGCGGTTCATCGAGTTCGTCACGAAAGAAAATAAGGACGGCTACGACTTGGCCAAAAGGTTCAGGCGATTCTGCGGAAAGAAATCGCCGAGCAATACCTGCAAAGCAGCTAAAAAATTGGGGAGCAAAAAGTGACGGAACTAACTGGACTCAGACCGTTGTCGGCGGTGGCGGCGGGCCAGACGGTGAAACTGGTCGCCATCGATGCGGGGCACGGCCTGCGAAGCCGCCTGCTCGCGATGGGCCTGGTCCCAAACGTAAAAATTACCGTGGTGAGCAACAACCATCCGGGCCCGTTTGTGGTCGGCGTCAAAGGCGCCAAAATAGTACTAGGTCGAGGTATGGCGCACAAGATTATGGTCCTGTAGGCAGCGGCTTTTGCCGAAGTATTATTCAAATTTTTTTTGACGGTTAGTTAGTCGAGCCTAACTTTTGTATGTAAGGTTTAAGGTGGCTTTGTGCAAATAGTGGACAGAATAACTGTAGCCGTGGCGGGCAATCCCAACAGCGGCAAGAGCACCATATTCAACATGCTCACCGGGGCCCATCAGCACGTGGGCAATTACCCCGGCGTCACCGTGGAGAAGAAAGAGGGGCGGTGCACACACAAGGCGTGCGACATGACGGTGGTCGATCTGCCGGGGACCTACAGCCTGACCGCCTACTCGGTTGAGGAGCTGGTCGCCCGCAACTTCATCATCGAGCAGCGCCCGGACGTCGTGCTTGATGTAGTGGATGCCTCGAATGTGGAGCGGAATCTATATATGACGACCCAGCTTATTGAGATGGGCGTGCCTCTGGTGCTGGCGTTCAACATGAGCGACATCGCCGAGCGCAAGGGCCTGCTCTTCGATATAGAGCAGCTCTCCCGGCTATTGGAGGCCAGGATCGTTCAAACCGTCGGCAACAAAGGAAAGGGGCGGGCGGAGCTGCTTGATGCCATTGTTGAAACCGCTCGGCAGCCTCGCCGCCAGCGAGCGGGCAGGATAGGCTATGGCGCCGAGATCGAAAACGAGCTGGCAAAGATCGAGAAGGTCCTTGCCGATAAAGAGCAGCCGCTGGCGGACAAGTACGGCGCCCGGTGGCTGGCGGTGAAACTGCTGGAGCAGGACTGCGACGTGATGGGCAAAATAAGCCAAGCCGAGGTGCTTGATGCGGTGGCAGGCAGCATTCAGCACCTCAAGAGTGTCTTGGGTGATGAGCCTGAAATCGTGATGGCGGACCGGCGGTACGGCTACATTTCCGGCGCCTGCCAGGAGACGATCAAGAGTACGGTCGAGCTGCGCCACACCAGCAGCGATATGATAGATGCCATCGTGACGCATCCCGTGCTGGGCGTGCCGATTTTTCTATTGCTGATGTATATCGTCTTTTTCCTCACGTTCAAGGTGGGCGAATATCCCATGCACGGCCTGGAGTGGTTCTTCGATTGGGCGGGCGCCGCCATAGCGAGTTTTTGGCCCGGCGGAAACGCGACGTGGCTAAAGTCTCTCTTGGTGGACGGTGTGATCGGCGGCGTAGGCGGCGTCCTGGTATTTTTGCCGAATATCCTGCTGCTGTTTCTGGCCATCGCGGTCCTGGAGGATTCCGGGTACATGGCGCGGGCCGCCTTTGTCATGGACCGGGTCATGCACAAGATTGGCCTGCACGGCAAAAGTTTCATCCCCATGCTCATCGGCTTCGGCTGCTCGGTCCCCGCGATTATGGCGACCCGCATCCTGGAGAACCGGCGTAACCGGCTCACGACCATCATGGTAATTCCGCTGATGAGCTGCGGGGCTCGATTGACGATATATGCGCTACTCATACCAGCTTTCTTCGCGCCG
>CAZPJZ010000514.1:0-2656 GCA_964586995.1 uncultured Pirellulales bacterium
GCGGTGAAACCGCAGGCTAAATATTTAGCCCCGCGTTTCACGCGGGGTTCTGCATACAGGAGAAAATGTAATGGTTCGGCATATAAGGGGCAAAGATGTGAGATTGGTTTTAAGCTTGGTTATATTTGCGGTTTTGGCTGGCTGCGTAAGCGGCGAAAAAACCGCCCGGGCGCCTACGCTGGCACAGACAGGGCAAGCTGCCGCCGCTACTAAGGCGGCCGAGAGTGTGGATCCTTTTATGGGCGACTGGCAGGGCCAGTGGGAATTTGATGACGGAAGCGACTCAGGTTCGCTGGTGGCGCAGGTAATAGCCCTGGGCAAAGGCCAATATCAGGCGCGACTGCTTGAGGCTTTTGACACACGCGTTGACCCGTATGTAGTTCTGGCGGGCCAGCAGGATGATAGCAAAGTTCGCCTCTCGGGACATTCAACCTTGACAAACCAGCCTGCGGAGCTCGATGTTACAGCAATCATCGAAGGCGGCAAATTCACCAGCACATTCAAAGCACGTGAAGAGGGCAACGGGCAGGAGTATCCGGGAAGGTTCTCATTAGCCAAAACTGTTCGCCTTTCGCCCACATTGGGAGCAAAGCCCCCAAAGGGCGCGATTGTACTATTCGATGGGACAAACTTCGATCAGTGGAAACCCACAGCGGCAAAACCCGGTCAGGATTCGGTGCAATGGAAACTTGTCGATGGTGCAATGGAAGTTAAACCGGGCACTGGTTCAATAATAACCAAAAGGGAATTCACCGATTGCAAATTGCATCTGGAATTTCGCACGCCATTTATGCCCGAAGCCCGCGGACAGGGGCGCGGCAATAGCGGCGTTTATTTACAGGGACGTTACGAAGTCCAGATTCTGGATAGCTACGGCTTGGAAGGCAAAGATAATGAATGCGGTGGCATCTATCGGGTGGCGGCACCATTGGTAAATATGTGCGCTCCGCCGATGCAGTGGCAGACCTACGATATTACTTTCCGTGCGCCGCGGTTCGACCAGGCCGGCAATAAGAAAAGTGACCCCTGCTTGACCGTGATTCACAATGGCGTCAAGATTCACGACCAAGTGAACGTGCCCGGCTCGACAACCGCTGCTCTGGGCGGTGACGCAACCAAGCCCGGCGGCATATATCTGCAGGATCACGGCAATCTGGTGCAATTCCGAAATATCTGGCTGGTCGAACAGCCCAGATTGGAATAAGAATCGAATCTTTCATTTACTAGGAAGTAAAGGAGCTAAACTCATGTCTAACATCACACGTCGTCAGTTTGTCAAACGCGCCGCGGGCCTTGGCGCGGCGTACTCTATTGGTTTCCCGCGCCTCATCCGGGCACAGGGACTCAACGAAAAACTCCAGGTGGGGTTCATCGCTGCAGGTGGCCGGGCTGACGGCCATACGGGTCCATCTCATGACGCAGGCCTTCAGTGCATCGCTTTCGCTGAGGCTGACAAGACCCGGTGGAAGGGCGTCCTCGGCAAGAAGGGCTGGGAACAGGCGGCCGGGTATACGGATTGGCGGAAGGTATTCGAAAAGCACGGCAAGCATCTCGATGTGGTCTTCGTGTCGACTCCGGACCACACCCATTTTGCGCCGTCGATGACCGCCATTTCCATGGGCATCCACTGCTACACGGAAAAGCCCCTGACCTGGTCGGTTCGCGAGGCACAACTATTGGCGGCAGCCTACGCCAAGAATCCCAAGGTCGTCACCCAGATGGGCAACCAGGGCCACGCCGGAAATGGATGGAGGGTTGCTTACGAATACGTCAAGGCTGGCGCAATCGGCGATGTCCTGGAGTTTCACACCTGGACGAATCGCCCAATCTGGCCTCAGGGCGGCGACCGTCCAGAGGGTTCGGATCCGATCCCTGAAACCCTGGACTGGGATGCCTGGATAGGCCCCGCTCCGATGCGTCCTTACAAACAGGGAGTCTACCATCCGTTCAACTGGCGGGGCTTTGTCGATTTCGGCTCCGGGGCGCTGGGGGATATGGCCTGTCATACGACCGACGGAATCTACTCGATCATGAATCCGGGCTATGCGGCTACCGCTGAGCCCATCGTCATGACCGGACCCGTCAAGGATCAGTGGCCGGCCGGAATGGTCGTCAAGTGCACCTACCGCGCAAAGGATGGCCGGCCCGGGTTCACCACCTTCTGGTACGAGGGCAACAAACCAGATGGAACGCCGTTCATGCCGGAGAACCCCGAAGAGCTCGAGGCCGATGGCCGCAAACTGCCGAGAACGGGAAATCTGGTCGTCGGCACCAAGGGAAAAATGCTGGTCAATGGCGACTACTGGGACAGCACTCGCCTGATCCCGGAGGCGCGACACAAAGAGTTCGGCCAGCCTCCAAAACTGCTCGAACGCTCTCCAGGCCATCACCAGGAGTTCTTCATGGCCTGTAAGGGCGAGAAGCCGCGGCAGTTCAGTCAGTCAAACTTCGGCTACTCCGGTCCCATGACTGCCAACATTCAGCTCGGCAACCTCTGTGCCCGCGCGGCAAAGTTGCTCGAGCTGAACAAAGCAGGAGAGATCATTAGCGACCCGAAGATTAACGACCTGGCCTGGCGCGAGCCCCGCAAGGGTTGGGGACCGCTGGAAATGAAGGTCTAAACGAACCGCCAAACAAGCGTTCAGCGTATAGCGTT
>CAZPJZ010000515.1:0-2653 GCA_964586995.1 uncultured Pirellulales bacterium
TTTCATGGCGCCGCGTCGATTCTGAATTTCCTTGACAGCCTAAAAGCGCTGCGGCAAGAACAACGGCTGTCACAAGCCTCCACGGTTTTCTGGGCTTCGATTTGCAGTAACGGTTCATCAGTCTATCTCCCCAAACGACCAATTTTTCAACTACTCAGCAGGCAAATGCCCGCACAGACTAATCTGGCTTAAGACGGTTCTGTCCCAATCTTGTCAGCGTTTGTACGCGTTGCGCCCATCAGAACTGGGCAGATCTGTTCAGACTCCGTCCCTCTGGGTTGCGCCCGGCCTCGTCCGTCCGACTTGTACCTCTCCATCCATGGTTTGCTCAATAATCCCCAAAGTTTCTAATCTTTTGGGGTCGAATACCTCGGGCCTATTTGATGAACTCATACATTGCTCATCGCACCAGCACTACTCAAATCCTGCCCAACTGACTTAAACTGACATCCTTTGGCGTCTTGAACAATGTACCTGTGTCCGTATTTCCCTTCTCCGTTAATATGGAAAGCTCCTAAGTGCCAAGCTTCTATTCGGTCCCCCAGATGGTTATGTGTATTATATCACATGGCGGCAGAAATTCAAGAAAAAAATGCCCTGTTAAGCATTGTTGCTGATCGCTCGGCTCTTGCCGGACGGCAAAGCGACATAGATGGGCGGTAACCCTGTTTTTACTGGACGGTGGCTGCAAAGATGGGAGAGCTTGTGCGGTGTAATTCGAAATATTCATAAGCGGTCTGTATTATGGTTCGATGAGCCGACGCGATAAGTGGTCCGTGCTCAGTGCCTACGGCGACCTTATGGAATGCTCACGCTGACAGCAAAGACGGAGAGAATCTGCAGAAGGGGTATCAAAGTCCGTGCCTGCAAAAGTGCTCAAGATTTGGTCGCGGCTGAGAGCAGGTTGGAGTGTGTTTCGATCGGAAGAGTTTTTACGGGGTCTAAAACAAAGCTGCTGCTCTTGCAAGGCTGACCGGACCACAGTTACGGGCCCGCGCCCTCACGGAGTTTTGCAGCTTGAGGGCTATTTCTGCGCGCTTCTATGGAAGCGCACGTCTTCAAGAAAACTGGCCTGGAGTGTCTTTGCTGCGTGTGACCGGCGCGCTTATATAATAAGAGCTTTTGGCGAGCCCTTTAGGATTCAAGTTCTCATCACACACGCGGCTTGGCTAACCGCCACATCCGCGGTGCTTATTGTTCTGGGGCCTTATCTTGGCTTTACCCAAATCTCAACGTCCGCCACGTGCTGCTCGGTATTAGCGGGCTTGCTCGTCAGGTCGGCCTTCCACAACTTCACACAAAGGTTGGCGATCCCGCCGGGAGCATCAATATCAGCAGGGTTCAACGAGGTGCCCCACATTCCACCAATGTACGTTGTGTTTACGCCGGCCAGCAGGGTGCAACCGAAGTTACACTTTACTATCAGGTCCTTGCATCCTCTAAAGCACGGCCAGTCTGCAACGGGGTCCCTGCCAAGCGCTCGGCAATCCACCTGCTCAAGCCAAATGGGATCTTGATTGACGATCTCGACGTACCACGGTATGACCATCTTAACATTGAGCTTGGTCACCTTCTGAGAATCCCAGACCCAGTGTCCCGGCCAACCGTCTTCCCATTTTTGCTCGCCCGCCAACGCAGGCAGTGACATGAGGGCGACCGCCACAATGCCCAACAATACACTCTTGTTCATTTGCCGCTTTCCTTTCTTGACTCTCTCGCTCCCGGATGGCCGATACCGGCCTTTGGGAGCAAATCCAGGTTTTTCAGCCAGGCACACACATGCCTAAGCTGCACACGGCGGCGGGCCGAGACCCACCGCACTTGTCGTTTCGCGCGCCAAGCGCAACAAAGAACTAATGCCTTTGCCCACTCCCTTGGATTTGAGGCGAAACTATTCTGATGCCGTTGTCGCGATGCCTCCTCCGTTAGCGACAACTGTCGTTACCATTTGTACTTCTTCTTGCCAGACTCACAAGCAACATTACTTCGACTGTCTGCTGCTTTGCGGACCGCAAATAGTTTTGCCCAAGCACTCACCCGCGTGATCTTGGACACCCGGTTCGTAAAGCCTATCCTTGTTCTGAGTCTGATCAAACCTTTTGTATTTTATCACATGCCCTTAAGGAATTCAAATGAAAAATGGGAAATCTTTTATTTTTTTTACCATGTCTCCCATTTCCACTAATTTGTGTATTCGCTCAGAAAAAGCCAACATTCACAGTGTTCAGAACCTTCAGAATCCCTTCTGGTATGCGCATTGCAGGTCTCCAGGTTCGGCTGCTTGCCTCAACACTACGATCTTTATCTGCCGTAAGGCCATTAAAATAAAGGGGATACGTCTGTGGCTTAGTGCTAAGCAGCCCACCTTGCTGGCAGATACCTCTGCCAAAAGCAATGGGCGTGCCTAACCTGGATATTTCACCGAGGTTTTGAATTCTGTAGCCAGGTGCAGCTCTTCGAGCAACTGTTGTCGGATGTGCCGGGTCTGCCAAATTCAGCGCCAAGTCCCCCCACCCTAACTACCGTGCTGCGGTGCTCCGGATCCCCACGCTGGCAATACAATTCACCGTAGCACTACGTAACAACTGAATTTGGACTTTGTCATTCCCGCGAAAGCGGGAATCCAGGCTGTCACACGTGTTTCTGGATACCT
>CAZPJZ010000516.1:0-2647 GCA_964586995.1 uncultured Pirellulales bacterium
CTTTGGATACTCGGCTGGGGCAATCGGGAGTCAGAAGATGGAATTGGCATTACGGACTGGAGATGATGACAGTGACGGCAGAGAGTTCGGCTACGTTGCAGACCGGCTCGACGGTGACGTCCCACAAGGTGGGGTTCTGGTCGTCTCTTTCACAGCGGGCGACTCTGCCGATAATAATGGGCACATCCAGGAAGCCCGGCTGTTTGAAGGCAAAGATGTCGTCGCCTTTTTTGACCGGGTGCTCTATCTGAAGCTGCTGAATCTTGGCGGTATTGCTGCCGGTGCCCTGCATCACCCGCTTGACGCTCAATTTGCCAATCTTGACCGGTATTTTGGAAGCCGGGTCGGTAAACAGCCGAACCTCAGCGGTGCGAGGCGAGACGGCGGATACCCTTGCGATGATACTGTTGTCGCCGAGGACGTACTGTCCCTCGGCCAGGCCGTCTTCCGCTCCTCGGTTGATGACCATCTGGTTTCGCAACTGGTCGGAAAAGGTGATGATATCGGCCGGCAGTATGCTCATGCGCTGCCAGTCGGGCCTGACCCGGCGCAACGCCGAAAGCTGCTCGAGTTTTTCGTGCTCCTGGTCCCGCTGCTGTGTGACGTTAGCAAGATGGTTTTGCAGTTGCTGATGTTCTCTGCGGCTGACCACGTCGGTGACCAGGCGCGCGCGGGTGGCCAGCGAAATGCCTCGGCCCACGCTCAAAGGCCACCTGAAGATGCGAGCGTAAGCTAATTGAAACTGGCTGGTTAATCTCGGCGGGGCAAAAAGGAAAATGAATCGACCCAACATAAACCAGGTAAACAACATTCGTCTGCTGACTCGGATTCGCTTCCTTGCCATTTATTGGAGCTACGCAGTTTTGAATTCTGAAATCTCAATTGTCAATTGTCAATTTTGTCCAGGTTCCTCCTCAGTCCCATCGGTGTTCATCGTGATCCATTGTGTCCTTCCACAGCTCCAGGTTCTCCAGATAGACGCTGGTGCCGCGTGCCACGCAACTGAGCGGGTCCTCTACGGTTTGGACTTTCAGGCCGGTCGCGTTGGCCAGCACGGTATCCATCCCTCGCAGCAGCGAGCCGCCGCCGCAAATGTGTATACCGTTATCGATCAGGTCGGCGGCCAGCTCCGGCTCGGCCTTTTCCAGCGTGGCGGTAACGGCGTCGATAATGGCAGCGATGGGGTCACGCAGGGCTTCGCGAATCTCTTCGCTTGTTATCACAATTTTTCTGGGCAGGCCGGAAATCGTGTCCCTGCCCGCCACTTCCATGGTCAGCTCCTCCTCCAGTGCGGCGGCAGAGCCAATCTGTATCTTGACCTTTTCCGCCCTCGGCTCGCCAATCAGCAGGTTGTACGTTCTTCTGAGGTGGTTGATGATGGCTTCATCCATGTCGTCGCCGCCGATGCGGATGGATTCAGAGGTGGCGATGTCGGCCAGGCTCATGATGGCTACCTCGGTCGTTCCGCCGCCGATATCTACGACCATCGAGGCGGTAGGCTCGGTGATGGGCAGTCCCGCTCCGATGCCTGCGGCCATTGGTTCATCCACCAGGTAGACCTTTCGTGCCCCGGCTCGCTCGGCGCTGTCGATGACGGCCCGGCGTTCGACTGCGGTGATGCCGCTGGGCACGGCCACGACCACTCGCGGTCTAACCAGGCCGCCCCGGCCGTGCACCTTGCGGATAAAATAGCCCAACATGGCTTCGGTGATCTCGAAGTCGCTGATGACGCCGTCTTTCAGCGGTCTTATCGCGGTGATCGAGCCGGGCGTTTTGCCCAGCATCTCGCGGGCGACCAGACCGACCGCTTCCCCGTTATTCAGAACTATGTTGGTTCCTTTGCGGACGGCAACGACGGAGGGTTCGTTCAGGACGATGCCTTTGTCGCGGACACAAACTAAGGTGGTGCACGTGCCCAGGTCGATGCCCATATCCATACTGAACCAGCCGAAGATTGTGTCCAGCAGCACGTTCGACTCCTTTCCCAAGACCTCAAACGCGACCGGGGCGTTCCGGGGTGCTCCTTTCGATCTGCGAATTTACATAGCAAAGAGCCGGTTCGTCAAGAGTAAATATCGGCTACGGTATTTTGAAGATTGTCTGATACTGAGAATAGCACATGTATGCCACGAACCCGGCCGTGGCTACCACTACGCCAAACGCCACGCCCAGCAGCACCGTATAGAGGTTGTCGGGCACCGCTATCTTTGCGCCACGTATTTGACCGTTAGGACTCATGCGTTGACCTCAGATTGTTTGGGTCTTGTCTGGCGAGTTTCTCGCCGTCAACTTTCTACAAATTGGTAGTTATCTCGTCACCCGCTCTGGGCGGCTGCTCGGCTTTGTAAAGGTCGAGGATGCCGACAGCCTTTTCAGGCTGAACGTCCAGAATTAGAATATCGCAAATGAACTGGTCGCCTCGGATGACGTGGAATTTCATTTCTTCTTTGACGCCGTGGGCCCTGCCGATGGATATTTCCGCCATTTTGTTTTTCAAATCCACGCGGCTGACCTGTCCCTTTAGACCTATGTCAACGGTAGTCGGCGGCGCCGGACGGGCTTTGGTTGTCACCACGGTGACCGGCTTGGGCGCGGCAAAGACCTGACCGTATTGCCGCAGGAACTGATCCAGCTTGGTCTGCAGTTC
>CAZPJZ010000517.1:0-2646 GCA_964586995.1 uncultured Pirellulales bacterium
TGTAGTCAGCGTAGCAATAGAAACTCAACAACCAGTCAGGATGGGCCTTGGCTACGTCTCTGGCGACTGTGTCCAGAAAGTCCACGTATCGGTTTGTCATGCTGGCCCTGCCAGATGAGGGCTCGATATTATCCGGATCATCCTGTGCTCGGCAAGCCTCGCATTGGCAGTATCCCGTTCCATCCGGCGGAGAAACCGATGGATTGTAACCGCCCTTTGAAATGACGCCTTGGGCGAATATCTTGCGCAGCTCCGGATTAGACGTGCAGTACCACCAGCCTTTTCTGCGCTGGCCGTCGCGCAGGGCGAAATACTCCGGGTGGGTCTCGAACAGCCGCTCGTCTACATACCTGCCCCAGGCGTGCCCGGTGTCCATAGACAGACCACCTGCGCCGTTCCAGACCTTCCAGAGGCTCTGTCCACTCCATCCTGAGCCCCAAATCTTGCGCAGCATCAGGCCGGGTTTTTCAGCGATGTTTAGCTTGCCCACCGTTACGGTTCTGCTTCTGGGATAAACCTCGCCCAGTTCGTTATCCATGAAGTATCAGCAGCCAAGCTCCTCCAGTAACCGACAGACGGCTTTCATCGTCGCAGTCTCGCTCTGTCCTGCAATAAGGATTTTGGCCTGGTCATCGCTAATTATTCGCAGCCCCTCTTCAGTGGGACTTTTTATGTCAGCGAGATTTATGCCTGCCTCTACCGCTGCCGAACCTACATAGATGGCCGGCCCATTCGCAGGCGCCCGATTCACAACTTTCAGCCGCACATCGGCGATTTTCTCGATCCACTCGGCCAGCACATTGGCAGATGCTACGTCATTGCACTGAAAGCCACGGGTGTTTCTTCTTCGCTGGTCTTTGCCTCCACCGGGCGAGAACCCTTCGCCGGCCTTGTCAGCCACAATCACTGCTACTGCCCGGCCATCCTTGACAATATCTATTGCCTTAGCGGCAGGCAATAAACCGCCAAGGATAATAGACATTGAAATTAGCACCGCACCTTGCTTAGACATCATTGCCGCAGCCTTTCAACTGTCAATTTTCGATTGTCAATTACCAGCGGAGCGATTGTAAATTTTCAATTGCCGATTTGCAATTGTCCGGCAATAATGTTGAGCGGTCTTGTGCAATCATCCGGAAAGGAGAACTGCGATGCCGAATATGCTTAAATTACGAGTCTCATTGGCAATAGCGACATTTTCGGTCGTCCTTACCTGCAGCGCTGCCGGTCAAAAAGCCATTGCGGGCGCTACCCCGGACATTGACCAGCAGCGCATTAAGACTATTGCCGCTGTGCTGCCGGAGAAATCAACGGGTTTTGGCTCACCTATTACCGATAGGGCCGCCTGGAACAAGTTGGCCCGGAAGGATTCATTCAAAGAAGTGATTGCCGAGGCCCAAAGGCTTCTGAAAGAGCCTATTCCAGACCAGCCTGATGATTTGTTCCTGGATTTCTCCCGCACGGGCAACCGCAGCCGCTGGCAGCGGGTGAGCGGCCTTCGCCGTGGGAGGGTCCGAACACTCGTTCTGGCCGAATGTCTGGAAAACAAAGGCCGTTTTCTGCCTGCGTTTGAAGATATAGTCCGGCAGCTCTGCGCCGAGCGCACCTGGGTGATGCCGGCCCACGATGCCAGGCTCACCAATTTCAATGGGACAAGCATCGATATCGATCTGGGCTCGTCGATGCTCGCCTGGTCTCTGGCTACTGCCGATTATCTGTTGGCCGACAAACTCAGTGCGGAAATTCGCCGGTTGATTCGTGACAACCTGAATCGGCGAATCTTCGAGCCTTACCAAGACATGGTGCTGGGCAAGCGCCAGAAGAACTGGTGGCTGACCGGGACAAACAACTGGAATGCCGTGTGTCTAGCCGGCGTGACCGGCTCGGCTTTGCCGGTGATCGATTCGCCACGCGAGCGGGCCTTCTTCATCGCCGCAGCAGAAAACTACTCGAAGCACTTCCTTGAGGGATTCACCGACGATGGCTATTGCTCAGAAGGTCTGGGCTACTGGAACTATGGCTTCGGCTATTACATTATGCTTAGCGAGATGATTTATCAGGCCACAAACGGCAAAGTGGACCTGCTGCAAGAACCCAGGGTGGAACAGGTCGCCAGGTTCGGCTCGGAAATCGAGATCGTCAGCGGTGTTTATCCTGCCTTTGCCGATTGCTCGACCAATGCGCAGCCGGGTTCACGGCTGATGTATTATCTTAGCCGGCGCTTCGGCATGGGCTTGCAGTCCTGGGAAAAGACCGACCCGGTCTCGCCCTCCGGCTCGCTTTACGAATGTATGATGTATTCCTTTGCCAACTCGGCATCTGCAACTGCGCCGGCTGAACGCCCCAGCCAGGGCCCTGCCATCCGGTCGTGGTTTGACAAGGCAGGCGTTTTGATCTGCCGACCAGGCCCGAATTCCTCGTCCTCTTTGGGCGTGGCACTGAAAGGGGGCCACAACCAGGAGCATCACAACCACAATGACGTTGGCTCGTTCGTCGTGGTGCTGAATGATAAGCCTTTGCTGCTCGATCCCGGCGGGGAAGTCTATACCGCCCGCACGTTCAGCGGCCGGCGTTACGAAAGCAATGTCCTGAATTCGTTCGGTCATCCCGTGCCCATCGTCGCCGGCAAGTTGCAGCGGACCGGCA
>CAZPJZ010000518.1:0-2641 GCA_964586995.1 uncultured Pirellulales bacterium
TTTCCTCCGGAAACTACCTGCTTTCCAAAGCAGGGCAGCTCTATTTTGTCTATTTAACCGGTCAGCAAGAGGTAATATTAGACCTGCCCGGTCCACAACCATACAAAGTCGATGGCATCGACACCTGGAACATGACCGTCACCTCGCTGGGAAGCGCCAAGCCCGGCAAATATGGCTTTACCTCGCCTAAGACCCCTTATCTCTTGCGTCTGTCTGTTTATGATGCTGGCCAGAAGCTCCGGCCCGAAGCAAAAGCATCAGCTTATCCAACTGAAGGCACTGCTCCATTGAACGTCCAGTTTTCAACGCCATCGAGGCTCAAATGTCGATGGGATTTCGGAGACGGGAATTACTCATCGAAAACAAATCCCGAACATATTTATGAGGAGCCGGGCCTTTATACTGCAGTGCTCACTGTGACCGACGAAGACGGCTTATCGACCAGCACCCCAATTTCCATCGCTGTGGATAGAGCAACCAACGAACCCATAATCCGGGTCGGCTTCAAAGACAGGGACAGTCCACGCACGACGCTTCACGGCCAGATTACTCAGGCCGAAGACGGCTCTTATAACTTCACAGAAGGCCCACCCTGGAAATGGATTTCCGTTGGCGATGGCCCGATTGAAGACTTGGAGGGTCTGCAATCTTTCACTATACTTGGCTGGGCCAATCCCAGCAGTCTGAAAATAGGAAGCGGTGGAAACCGCATCGCCTTTAATCTGAATTATAACCGGAGCGGCTTTGACCTGGTCTGCCTGCAGGATGGACGGCTGCGGCTGGCGATCAACGAGTGGCCCGATGGAATCCGAAACGACAGCTCGCCGGGCAAACTTCGCATCGGACAGTGGACGTTCTTCGCCGTTACTTACGATGGAACAAAAACAGAAAATAACGTTCACTGGCATTTCGGCAATTTAGACGCGCTTGCTCAACTGGATGGAGTAACCAGTTATTCGCGAGGCGCGACCGGCAAAGGCAGTGGGCCACTGACCATCGGCAACTACAACGAGACTATCCAGCAGCACGGCCAAGACCGACAATTCAGAGGTCGGCTGCGCTGCATAGAAATCTTCGGCAGCCGAGTGGGCCAGCGAGGCGCCCTGTCCCTAGGAGATATTCATAAACGTCAGCAATTAGCAGCCCAATAATTTTGCTTTCATTCAGAGGACGACGTAGATGGAAAAGAAAACTGTGCGAACGGGCATTATCGGTGCTGGTTTCGCCGCAAGATTTCACTTTGAGTGCATCAAGAGGGTCGCCGGCACCGATATAGAGGTCGAGGGCGTCTACGCCATAGACGCCGACCAGGCAAAATCCTATGCAAAAGAGCGAGGCATCCGCTGCTACGACAGCCTGGAAAAGCTCATGGACAAGGTGGACGTGATCCACGTATGCACCCCGCCGGTGGTTCACGAGGAGATCGCGGTAGCGGCCCTTAAGGAGGATAAATTCGCCATCGTCGAAAAACCACTCACCGGCTATTTCGGGGATGGTTCAGATGATTTCAACGGCGACACCTTCCCTAAACAGCAAGCCCTCGACCAGGCCCTGGCGAGCGTCAAACGAATGCTGCAGGCCGAGAAAAAAAGCAAGGGCAGAATCCTGTACGCCGAGAACTGGGTCTACGCCCCCTCGATACAGAAGGAGCGAGAAATCATCCAGAAGACCGACGCACAAATCCTGTGGATGCTCGGCGAAGAGGCCCACTCAGGCTCGCACGCCTCGACGTATGCTTTCTGGAAGTTCTCCGGCGGCGGCTCGGCAATCGGTAAGGGCTGCCATCCACTGACCGCGGCGCTTTATCTTAAGCGTGTGGAGGGAAAAGCCAGAGATGGAAAGCCGATACGACCGAAGGCGGTCTCCGGCCACATGCACGCACTAACGCGGCTGAAGGCCTTCCAGGATAAGGGACACATCCGCGCCGACTACCACGATATAGAAGATTTCTCCCTTATGCACGTTGTCTTCGAGGACGGCACCATCGCGGACATCTTTGCCTCTGATATTATCCTGGGCGGAATTCACAACTGGCTCCAGGTCGCCGCCAACAACCATCGGACCATCTGCAATATCAATCCGAATACCGCGATGCAGACCTACAATCCGGTGGACGACTATTTCAAAGACATCTATGTGGTGGAAAAGACCGGCACTAAACAGGGCTGGTCGAATCCCTCGCCGGATGAAGATTGGTTCACCGGCTACCCCCAGGAGATGGAGGCATTCTACCGGACTATAGCATACGGCCAACCCGTTCAGAGCGATAGCAGCCTGGCCGCCGATTGTATCGCCACAATATATAGCGCGTACGTCTCAGCAGAAAACAAAGCAGCGGAGGTTCCCGTCGAGCTCGTTGACCGTAAATAGTGACGTGTGACAGGCGTGGCGAATCCCGCGCCGCAGCAAGGACTTTGCATGGCGTTTTTTGGCCTGCACTATGCGATTTGGATTGTACTGGCATTATACTTTGCCGGAATGCTGTTTTTGGGCTGGTGGAGTAAGCACGGCATCCACAACCAGGAAAGCTATCTGCTCGGTAACCGCCAGTTCGGCTGGCCAATGATGGTAATGCACGCCTTCGGAGTCGGCACGCATCCCGCCGAGGTAGCGGGAGTGATGAGCGCGTCCGTTGTAAGTG
>CAZPJZ010000519.1:0-2638 GCA_964586995.1 uncultured Pirellulales bacterium
TTCGGGCTCAATTATGATCCGTCCCATCTGGTCTGGCAGCAGATCGACTATCTGGCGCCGCTGCGAGAGTTTCGGCCGCGTATTTTTCACGTGCACGCTAAAGATGCGCGGGTGGACAAACACCGGCTGAACGAGGTCGGGATTCTGGCCACGCCCTTGGAGTATCACAGCCCTAAACTGCCCGGACTGGGCGATGTCGATTGGGGCGAGTTCTTCTCGGTGTTAGGCGACACGGACTACAAGGGACCCGTCTGTATTGAGGTGGAAGACCGCGCCTATGAGGCCACGCTCGAAACGCGAAAAGAGGCCCTGCGGCAAAGTGCGCGCTTCTTGCGCCAATTCATCCCTCAAAAAGCGTAAGTTTCGGAGAGCTTATGGACTACACATACCAGGACATTGCTAAGATGATCGATCACTCGCTGCTGAACCCGACCCTCACCGACCGAGAGCTCGAACAGGGCTGTCAACTGGCACTGGAGTACAACGTAGCCAGCGTGTGTATCATGCCATATTACCTGAAGCGCTGCGCCGAGATTCTTAGGGGCAGCTCGGTAAATGCCAGCACGACGATCGGCTTTCCGCACGGAGGCCATACGATGGCCGTTAAGCTGGCCGAAGCCAAACAGGCCCTGCTTGACGGCGGCCAGGAGCTGGACATGGTCGTCAACATCAGCAAGGTCCTCAGCGGCGATTGGGACTACGTACGCGATGACATCAAAGCTATCGTCGATGTGGCTCACCGGCAGGGGCAAAAAGTCAAGGTCATTTTCGAGAACTGCTATCTTACCGACGAGCATAAGATCAAGCTCTGCGAAATCTGCGGCGAGCTGGGCGCGGATTGGGTCAAAACATCAACGGGCTACGGCACCGGCGGCGCCACCATGGAGGACCTGAAATTGATGCGACAACATTCACCGAGCCGGGTCCAGGTCAAGGCGGCAGGCGGCGTCCGCACGCTGGATAAACTATTAGAAGTGCGCGCTATCGGTGTCACCCGGGTCGGCGCCAGCCGGACCAAGGACATCCTCGATGAGTGCAGGCGCAGGATTGCCCTGCGACCCGATCTGGTATAGCCGCCAATGGACACGATTCTACGAACTGTTCGTCGACCAGTGGCATCAATAAGAGCAGAGATTGCTCGGCCGCGAGAGTGGAGGCCAGACCAACCGTGCAGGTTAGGGAAGATAAATTCATCGTCAAGACATACGAGTGTCAGCCGGATAGTAGCATCAAGCCGCACGTGCTGATGCAACATTTGCAGGAATCGGCGGCCATTCATGCAGAGCAACTCGGTTTTGGATATAACAGGCTGAATCAAATAGACAGCTACTGGGTCCTGTCAAACTTCGCAATACAGATCGACCGGCTGCCGCAGTGGAATGATGAAGTGACCATCAGGACCTGGCCGAGCGGCTCTACCCGAGCAATTGCTACCAGAGAGTTTGTCGGCAAAGACCAAAGAGGTTCCGAGCTATTCAGAGCCGGCAGCGAATGGATGGTACTGACCAGGCAAAAGAATCGGCCAAAGAATCTAATGCGGCTCGGTCTCGACCTGCCTAAAAGTGAGCCCAAAGCACTATCAGAGAAATTGAACAGACTGGAGCCGCGAAATGATTACACCGAAGTCCAGCGGGTTCGCGTGCCCCACAGTTCCATCGACTTAAATGGGCACGTAAACAACACAGAATACGTCCGCTGGGGCATCGATGCGCTGCGAAGAGCCTTCCAGCTCAAGAGCAACCTCCATTTCGTCCGGGCCAACTATCTGTCCGAAGTCTTCGAGGGCGACGAGCTCGACCTGCTGTTGTCTGGCGACGGGCGCGGGTGCTTTGCTGTTCTGGGAACAAGGCCCAACGGGCAAGAGAACGTATATATCATGGAGGCGGGGCTTTGACCCTATCACTTCAACCGGCCTGACCCGCGCAGCACCCCGCTTGCCGAGCAAGGCGAAAAAAGTTCCGCCCGGCTACTGAAGAAATCTTTGCTCCGTAATCGAAGTTGGGCATATTTTGAAAAGCAAAAAATGCGCAGCTTTTTTGCTTTTCGAACGATTATAAAGCGCGCCCAAACACGTTCGTCTATTATTTGAGCAAACCCTCTTCGGGCTTTGCTCAAATAATGTATGTCCAACTTCGATCTGGCAAGGCCTATCCTACTGTTTGACCTCGGCAGCAGAGCCGCTTTCCTCGGTGCTCGTAGCCGAGCCGAGCTCTGAGCTGATTCGCGAAAGTTCGCTGCGCAGTTGTTTGAGGACCGCTATCATGCTATCGCGCATCGCCTGCGTACTACTCTGCACGTCTCCCACCTGGTTCTGCAACGTGGCTTGCTTCTGCTCGATAGCACTGACAATGCCGGCAATCGCGCGAATATCGATGAGGATCTTCTCCTCAAACTTGAGCCGCTTCTGGCCGACGATGTCGATGACGTTCGCCATATTCTCGGTGCTGCTTTGAACGGTTTCCCGCAATGCCGACATGTTTTTCTGCAAACCTTCTGTACGGCTGGCTACCGTGTCGACGCTGCTCTGCACGGCGGTAATCCGGTCGGCCAACTGCCCCTGGCCTGTCGCAATCTTGGCGATCTGAGCGCTCCAGTCATCCTTGCCGGCCTGGAGTGCCTCAGCCAGAGCAGCTTGAAA
>CAZPJZ010000520.1:0-2637 GCA_964586995.1 uncultured Pirellulales bacterium
CAATTCAGGGCCTATGCCATTCGGCATAGGCCCTACTGTTTTTATCTGGCTGGCGTCCAGCGATGCCGCTATCCGCCGGCCAGAAGGTTTATAGCGGCTTAGCCTGGAGTCTCCCCGGGTTTTGGAGTTTTGCAGTGGACGAATGGCCTAACTGCTTGTACTACCTCGTAACATTTGGATTTATATGTATCCAATATTGTCATACCTGCGAAAGCACGTATCCAGAAACAGGTTTGAGAGCCTGGATTCCCGCCTTCGCGGGAATGACATAGTCCAAATTCAATTGTTACGTAGTACTACGGTGAATTGTATTGCCAGCGTGGGGATGCGGAGAACCGCAGCACGTTAGTCAGTATGGGGGAGACTTGGCGCTGAATCTGGCAGACCGGGTACATCCGACAACAGTTGCCCGGAGAACTGCACCTGGCTACAGAATTCAAAACCTCGGTGAAATATCCAGGCTAAATGTTGATTACATTCTGGGAAGAATTTTTGAAGGCAGAAAAAATCCGCCTCGCGACTGCGGTGATAAAAGGCTATTGCAAAGTCCGTCTTTAGTATTATAATTTTGGCTCGTGACGGATAGAGCCACAGAGAACCAAGGGAGCCTGGTTATCAGGCATGTTAGGAGACAATCGTTATGGATCAAACGACAAAGCCGGAGGGTTCGCCGGTGGCAGGGACCCAGATTGACTTATTTGCCGACGAGCTGCCATCCATGGACGATATAGCGAAACTGTCTCACCTCGTCCATTCGGCTGAAGCCAACCAGCTAAAATTCGCTGAACAGATACAGGCCAATACGGGCAAGACCTCGGCAAAGAATGTGCTGGCGGTCGGAATAGGGCTTTTTATCCTCGGTCGGTTCCAGGAGGCGGTCGAAAAACTGCAGAAGGCTGAAGACCGCAAAGAGAAGTTCATCTACATGGCCTTTGCTCTTCGGCAACTGGGCAGATTCGAAGAGGCAATCCAAAACCTGCAAAACAGTCTGAAGTATCAACCAGACCCCCTGTATATATCTCTGGAAAAAGCTGCCACGTACCGCCACGCCAAGGACTTTGACGCCGCAGACAAGGAACTGAAAAGCTGCGCCAATTTCGAAAAGGTCAGCGCCGAATATCATTACCAGCGTGGTCGTCTGCAGGAAATGCAAGGACTGTACCAGGAGGCCATGAACAACTACAGGACGACTCTGGAGCTGGCCCCAACGCACCCGCGAGCCCTTTTCCACATAGCCTTTCGCTGCGACTTAGCCGGCGATGAAGAGACCGCCATTCGCTATTACAAGCAGATCGTTTCAAGCGCTCCGGTTTACGTCAGTGCACTGCTGAATTTGGCGGTGCTCTACGAAGATTCGGGCCGCTACGACAAAGCCTCTCAATGTGTTGATAAGGTCCTTGAGTGTCATCCGAACCATCCAAGGGCCCTTTTGTTCAAAAAAGACATCGAGAGCTCGAAAACCATGGTATACGATGAGGAAAAAGAGAAGAAGAAGACGCGGAAAAATCAAATTCTGGAGACCCCCATCTCTGACTTCGAGCTGTCGGTGCGGAGCCGCAACTGCCTCAAGAACATGAGCATCCAAACGCTCGGCGACCTTTTGAACACCACGGAGGCCGAGCTGCTGTCTTACAAGAATTTCGGAGAGACCTCGCTGCGAGAGATCAAGGTGATTCTCGAAGCGAAGGGCCTGCAACTGGGCATGGCTCTGGAGGAGAAACAGGCGCCGGCACAGGAAACCTCCGGCCATATTACACTGGAGGAGCAAGGAATTCTGAATAAACCGGTAGATGACGTCCAATTGTCAGTCCGCTCCCGAAAATGTCTGCAAAGGCTCAACATCCATACCCTCGGGGAGCTGACCCGTAAGACAGAAGCGGAACTTCTCGGCTGTAAAAACTTTGGCGTAACCAGCTTGAACGAAATCAAGAATATGATGGCCAACTTCGGGTTATCGCTGCGAACATTGGACTGACCTATTGACCACGCAAGCGACCACAAATCGCGACAAGTTGCGCTTATCAAAGGTTCTCAGAGCGGTTCTGCTTGCGTTAATTTGCCTGGCTGGCTGCAAGCCCAGACAGTTCGTCCAGCCGACCCCGCAAATGGCGATCGAACCTGATTTCTGGGTGAGGGTCCTGCTGCTGGACGACGCCCAGCAATGCGCCGTCTACTCCAGCTCCGGGTTCGAGGTGGTCGACGCCCGGAGCCAGACCAGACAGGTGCGACTTGACCCGCAGGATTGGCCCGTCAAGGTGGAAGTCTCGGGCGGCAAAATTATCATCGCGGACCGACCTCTGCACAGCAATCGAGTTGTCATTTTCCCGGATGCACCCTATATCTTCGGGTTGAACGGCGAGGAGTACCGCGGAAAACTGGAGATCATCACCAACCCGGACGGTGCGTCCTTTGACGCCGTCAACCTCGTTCCCCTTGAGCCGTACTTAGCCGGCGTACTTGGAGCAGAGATGCCCAAGTACTGGGAGCCCGAGGCACTGAAGGCTCAGGCAATAGCGGCCAGAACCTATTGTCTATACATCAAGAGACACTTCGGCCCAAGACGGCACTGGGATGTGGCCAAGACGCAGGCAAACCAGGTTTACCTCGGGCTGCGGGCTGAATCCACGCAAATCTGGG
>CAZPJZ010000521.1:0-2626 GCA_964586995.1 uncultured Pirellulales bacterium
TGTTGGCTGACTATTTCGTCATCGCTACTGGGGCCAATGAGCGGCAGGTGAAAGCGATCTTAGAGGAGGTGTTAATTAAGACGGGGGAGGCGGAGGAGAAACCCTTGCATGTAGAAGGGACCCCGGAGTCGGGTTGGGTGATCCTCGACTACGGGAGCGTCATTGTGCACCTCTTCATACCTTCGCAGCGAGAATATTACGATCTAGAAGGGCTCTGGAGCGACGCCCCGTTGGTGGTGAGGATCCAGTAAGGTAAGCACGAGGTGCGTAGGAAAGTGTAGCGTCGGCCTTAAGGCCGACGCACTTTATGCTATCAGTTTCTCTATCTCCTCATTCCACACGACCCTTAGCATTTTGGGAATTTGGTCCCCAGATATATGATGGATGAGTCTTTCTTGAAAATATTTCCTCCCTTTCACCCCAACGGTCACCAAGGTGTTGATAACCCATTCGCGAATGTCGACAAAATTGACATCATACCCCTGGGCAAAATACTTTTCCGCTTGCTGCTTCGCTTCATTGCCAATTCGCTCCAAGTGGACAAGAAAAACGTAGTCTCTGAGAATCATGGCAGCAATCTTGTCCTTGAAGGTTGCTTGCACCCGAGAGGTATCCACAGGTCTTTCGGTTACTTCAATAGTCAAAAGGGGACTGCCTTGTTCCTTGATCGCAATATCACCGGCCGCCCCAGATGGCATGTCTGCGACGTTTATTTCTTGGTAGTCCACTTCCCAAAGCAATGAGAAGCGGTGCATCATCGTCTCGATCATAGCCAAGACTAAGATGACCGGAAAGACCCCACCGCTGGGCTTTTCCAGCAACCCGTTGACCAGCTGTTTGTATTGGCCCAAACTGATTCTTTCAAGCTTGATTAACTCTATTCTAGCTTGCTCTCGCAAGAGAACAAAGCGATATAGAACATAATCAAGGAGAATGAGCAGCGTTTCCTGATCCTGCGCCTTTTCAATGATTCGGAGTAAGTCCCGAAATCCCTGGTATCCATATTTATCCCTGAGTCCGGGGGTGGTCGTCTCGTCGAATTTCACCTGCCTTCGAAAGACGCTAAGGTAAGGCCCCTTGGAGCAAGGGATGTTCTTCGCACGTAGAAATGGGTTAATAACATGCTCATCTAAGTAGCGTCCGCTGAAAGCATTAGGGCCCAAGTTAACATACGGCAGACGAATATCTTTGTTTCTGTCAGTGATTCGCGTCAATAAGCAGCCCAAAAGGACCTCGCGATATGCTTGGGTTTTGGAAGCGAACACAATGTCACAGGCAGTTTCAAACTTCTTCCCAACATGTGGAGGTTGGTTTCTCAAATAGCACTGCTCCGCTCTTGTGAAACTCTCTTCCAGTATAGTTCCATACCCTTGTGCGTCAGCAGACACGGTTGTCGCCTCAATAATTCATCCAAAGTGCTTCTATCCGCGGCTTCTTAACAGAATGGCAGTTCTTTTCTGGCCCTTCAATGTGGCGCCAACCCTTATACAATTCATCCGTGAGCTCACACCGATAACCAGAAATCGCAGCCTTTCCTTTGACGGATCTCAACAAACTGGCTAACTCGGTGTGGTCTTCTACAGTCATTTCATATTTGTATGCTCTGATGTCTCGTCTTATTTCATGGGGATAGGGAGGATCACAATAAAAGAACGTATCTTCGCCATCATACCGCCGAATAATCTCGATGGCAGGACGATTTTCAATTTGCACTCGGAGGAGCCGTTCGGCGATTCCCGGAAGACCCTCTATACTTCCTAACCACCTTGATACTGCACCAGCCATGCCTGCTCGACTCGTTCCCTTACAGTGCGCCCACCTTCCAATAGATGCAGTTTGAGCTAAGCCGGTTCGGACCTGTCGGGCACGGATGAAGAAGCGTCTTGCGCGTTCGAGGTCCGGCAAGTCCTCCGTGGGTTCAGTAACGGCGATAGCAAATTCTTCACGGGAGAAAGGTGTCAGAGCAATAACCTTAATCAATTCCTCCGTTTGATCACGCAGAACGCGAAAGAAGTTTACCACCTCACCATCAATGTCATTATATGTCTCTACTGGTGAAGGCTCTCGATTGAGTAAAACGGCGGCTGACCCTCCAAAAGGCTCGCAGTAATGATGAGTTTTAGGTAGAAGGGGTAGCAACCAATTGAGGTGATTAAATTTCCCTCCATACCAACCAAAAGCGATCTTGCGCTTACGGCGACGTTTAATGCGGTAAACCAGCCCAGACTTTGGAAATGACGTAGCAGTTGGAGTCTGAGTATCGCTTAAGTCTAACAGAAGTGTCAACTGTTCTCCCCGGCCTTCTTCTATCAGATATTTTCTTACGGATTCAAAGAGATCATTTCTTACCGCATCTGGCAGTGTGTATAAAACTTCTGCCAGCCGTTTGGTGTTTTCTTTGTGGTATTGTTCTCGCTGCATGCGTTCTTTACCTTCTGGTTATGAGGTTGTTGTTTACCGATTAGTAAATGCAATTTCGGTTAACGTGCTTCTTGCTTGAAGGTGTATACAAATCCCAGGGATGTTGCACAACCACAGTTCCTATGCGTTCATTGTTAGAACATCACCTCCTCCGCCGTGGTCTTATACTCGCAGAACTCCCCCTCCGGGAACCAGTAGGCGATCT
>CAZPJZ010000522.1:0-2623 GCA_964586995.1 uncultured Pirellulales bacterium
TTGACGAAATCAGGGGCATCCTCCGGCACGGGTGGGCGCATCTCTATATTGCTGGTCACTTTATTCGGCACAGTGACCTCATAGATTTTGTCCAGCGCGCCATCGGCCGCGGCGTAATTCATCTGAACAACTTTTTCGCCCTTTTTGCCGTAAGTCTCCCGGATAGCATCCTTGATAGCGCCCAGCGCCGTTTCAAGCGGAATGATATTGCTTATCTTGAAGAACGCCGTCTGCATAATTACATTTATTCTCGGCCCCAGCCCAAGCTCCTGAGCAAGCGAAATGGCATCAATAACGTAGAACTTGAGCTTCTTGTCGATTATCTGCTTCTGCACCTCCTGCGGCAGAGTGTCCCAGACCTCCTCGGGACCGTGACCGCTGGTAAGCAGGAACGTTGCTCTCTGGCGCGCCGCCGACAGCATGTCATACCGTTCGAGAAAGCTGGGGTTGTGACAGGCAATAAAATCGGCTCTGCTCACCAGATACGGCCTGCGGATGATGCGTTTGCCAAATCGAAGATGTGATACGGTGACGGCACCTGCCTTTCGCGAGTCGTACACAAAGTAACCCTGCGCGTAATTGTCCGTCAATTCGCCAATAATCTTGATGGAATTTCGATTCGCACCTACGGTGCCGTCTGAGCCAAGTCCCCAGAACATGGCAGAGAAAAGTCCCTTGCTATCAACATCGAAAGACTCGTCAACATCCAGGCTGGTATTAGTCACGTCGTCGATAATTCCAACGGTAAAGCCGTTCTTGGGTGCCGCGGCGTCGAGATTATCGAGTACCGCCTTAACCATGCCCGGCGTAAATTCCTTGGACCCAAGCCCATACCGCCCACCGACAATCACCGGGTATTTCTGAAAAGGCGCTTCGCCCCGCTCCATAACCTCGCCGATAGCGGTTCGAACATCCAGATACAACGGCTCACCAAGCGAGCCGGGCTCTTTTGTTCTATCCAATACGGCAATTTTCTTGACGGTCTTCGGCAGAGCGCTGACAAAGTCCTTGGCGCTGAACGGCCGGTAAAGCCGAACTTTCACCACGCCTACTTTTTCGCCCTTCGATGCCAGGTACTCCACCGTCTCATGAACAGTATCCGCCCCCGAACCCATAATGACGATGACTTTCTCTGCATCTTTCGGCCCGACATAGTCGAACAGATGATAGCTGCGTCCAACCAGCTTGGCAAATTTGTCCATCGTTTGTTGAACAATATGCGGCGCAGCCAGATAATATCTGTTCACGGTCTCCCTGCCCTGAAAATACACGTCAGGATTCTGCGCCGTGCCGGAGATCATCGGCCTATCCGGCGAAAGCGCGTTGGCCTTGTGCTGAGCAACGAACTCATCGTCGATCATAGCCCGCATATCGTCGAATGTCAGCTCCTCGACTTTTTGGACCTCGTGACTGGTTCTGAAACCATCGAAGAAATGCAGGAAAGGCACACGGCAGGCCAAGGTCGCCTGCTGAGCGATCAGCGCAAAATCCATAACTTCCTGCACGTTAGAGGAAGCAATCATCGCAAAGCCGGTCTCACGGCAGGTCATTACGTCAGAATGGTCGCCAAATATTGAAAGTGCCTGACAGGCCAGCGACCGGGCGGAGATGTGAAAGACCGTCGGCAGCAGCTCTCCGGCAATCTTATACATATTGGGAATCATAAGCAGCAGCCCTTGAGAAGCGGTAAAAGTCGTGGTCAAAGCGCCGGTGGCCAAGGCCCCGTGCACGGCTGCTGAAGCGCCGGCCTCGGACTGCATCTCCGTGACCGAAGGGACCGTGCCCCAGATATTGGCCTCGCTCTTTGCCGTCTTGTCATCGGCAATTTCTCCCATCGGCGAGCTCGGAGTAATAGGGTATATGACAATAACTTCATTGGTCGCATGGGCCACGTATGCGGCCGCTTCATTACCCTCGATCATAACCATTCTGCGATTCATGTCTTCCCCACTTTCTTTAAGATACTGATAATAAAGAGCTTAGCTCAGAAAAAACCTAAGCCTCCGTCAGTCTGGGCTCTGTGTTCCGTACAAGCGGAAAGTCCGATGCATGCCTACAGAAGCCAAAGGCATAACGGTTCGGCCGGCAGGCGCACCAGAAAAACACTTTTATACAACTTCTGGCAGGGTAACGCAATCCAAAATTTGCCGGGAATTAGGCCAAAATGATAGCACGCGCGCCGCTCCGACCGGGCACCGGGCAACGGACCATCATCAAGCGGCTGCCGAGCGCGGAGCCTGACGCGGCAACGAAAACTGAGTAAAAATTTTTCTTTTTTGCCGGTATCCAGCCGATATCCAAAGATGGAAGCGTCGACGGCAGATTGCAGGAACCGCTCGGCCCTGCGCTCTGGACCGACTACACGCGGCGTGGTGACATCGGCCTTCTGCTGATAGGTACAGCCGCAGAGGCCACGACAGATGGTTATAAAGGACCAAACAATGAAGAAGGTATGCTTGGCGGCAGTCGCGTTATTGACCTTGTTGCTCTCGATTCTGAATGAGGCCGGCTCCGCCCGGGATGAGCCTATGGGGCAGAGGGTATTGATCGGGTTCAAAGATGGCGTTGGGCGGCAGGCGGCTGAGAGCCGCCAGAGTTGGGTGCGCAACATAGGCGGCGAGGT
>CAZPJZ010000523.1:0-2621 GCA_964586995.1 uncultured Pirellulales bacterium
CCGCGGAACTGGTGCCATTGCAGGCTTGCTCGATTCCTTTCAATCGAGGCAGAATGTTTTCAAACACCCACGACAAAGGTAGCTGAGGGCACTGAACGCAGACGACCATCGGGTAACTTGTCCGGCCTTTGCCGTCGCGGGAAGGCCACAAGCGCCCGACGACTATCACCCCGTTGATGCGCCACGCAAAGATGTGCCCGAACTTTTCGACCGGTTGGTCGGAGCCGAGCTTGTCCCAGCTTCCGGCGTCAACGTTGCCGCCGATACCTTGAATGTAGAGCATCCGTTTGACGGCAACCAGAGTATCGGTCTGCAGACCGATGTCATCAATATGGTCATCCCACGCTGGGTGCTTGCCGAATGCGGCTGCAAACACTCTTTCAGGGGGGCCTTTCCGTTGTCCGGCCTTGAAACGCCGGACAATTCTTTTGAAGATAGAAGCCAAAGCTTGCCCCACTCCTACTGCTTCAGTGACGGCCACTGATCTGGTCTGGGCACATCAACCGCGTACCTGCATTCACTGTCACTAAAGAACTCAAGCAGCAAATAGAATACGCCGCCCCGACCTGTTTCATCCTTGACGCCAAGCTTGACGCAGCCCTTCTTTCGCTCGTCGTAACATTGGCGGAACATTCTCAGACACGCCCAGGGCTCGGAGAACTTCACATTTGTGCTGGGCTCGGTGTCACCGGCAAGTTTATAAAACTCAACGAGCAGTGGTGGACCGGGATACTTGATGATCATGTCATCCACGGGCACGTTAGCCTGTGAAGTGGTTCGGAGCTGCTTGCTCCTGTCGGTTCCTTGGACAAGTCTGAATTTTGTGAAGAAGGGCAGCAGAAGCTGTTCATCGGCCCGGACGAGGCGGTCCTGCTCTTCCTTGCCCAAAAGAGTCAGCCGGCAGTAGGACGGCTCCTGTCCCCGGGGCAGGCTGGCGAAGAGCTGTTCGATGCTTGCAAACCACTGCGAATCAGTTGCGGGCATCTCTATTCCACGCAGGCCAGCAAGTAACTTATCCACCTTGTCATCGCCTGCCTTGGCGCCGCCTCCGACGCTTTTGGAATCAAACCTTTCCTGCAAACGAATCTTGTTCAGGAGCGACCTTGCCTGGATGAGCTCGTCCGGCGTTAAATCGGTGCGGCTGTCCCGCCCGAGAGGGAACTTGTCGCCGTAGCTTGTCTTCAATTCGCGAAACGCCCTGCCCCCCTGATCCTGAACCTGGCTTGCCAGTTGGCCCAGCAAGGCGTAGGTCAGCTCACTCCAGTATGCATTCACAAACTCCGCATGGAATCGATACGAAAAGGGCGTGTAATCCTCGCGAAAATCCCCTGGTTGAATGGCGAGCAATGCGCGGCGCGTTTCCCACACATCGGCACTTAATCCCCTCCACTTGGTCAGAACGGACCGAGCTGTACCGTAGATTCTTTCGGCCTTGTATCTGTCTCTAATTTCGTTGACGTTAGCCCTGAATTGCTCGACCTTTTCGCTACTGGGCGAAAGGTACGCACCGAACCGGGCAAGAGCCCTTTCCAGGGTCTTGCCAAGGTCATCCAGCTCATCAAACACGTCCCTGACGACCAGGTCCTTGAAGCGTTGCGCATCGCGGCCGACCTTTGCCTTGATTGCGTCCTCCAGAACGCGGTCCAGCCAGTAGCCGTCGAGGCATTGCCCGGCATAATCGGTGTAGATCCCATTTACATCTTCATACACCTTGCTGAGGTATTTGTCTTCGGGCAATTCATACTTCTTCAAGGTCTCACCGAGAGATTTCCAGCCCGCCAGAGCCGCCCCGCCTGCGTTCGGGTCGTATTTTCTGTTGATGGTCCCCGTGGGAACGCCTTTCCAATCCCAGTCGGCTGTGCCTTCCACAAGCTTTTCGAGTCCCTCAACGCTCTTGGGGGCGGCTTCCAGGCCGTCCTTGACCGTACGATACAGGTGCCTTTGCTCGGCTAACGCAAGGGCAAGCTTGCAGACAGCAGATGCTTTCTGGAAGTGGAAGGCAGTCGGGTTAAGGCTAAACAAGTTGTCCACTTGCTGGCGTGCCCCTGTGACCTGCTGCTCGACCTGCTTAATCGCTTGGGCGACCTCGCCCAGCCCGGATGCGCCGCTGGTCGTTCCCAGCAGGCTATTTGCCTTTGAGTACATTTCAAAACGGATTTCGTACAAACGACCTCGGCCCTGAACGTCCGCATAGAATCTCTGGTCGAGCAATCTAAGCCGCTTTGCAAGCTCCCCCTCAGTCAGCTTTTGGAGTGTTTCACGGCCAGTGGCATCCAGTTTATCTCGAATACTGCCGAGAAAATCTCCCTCCTTCGCATCCTTTAATTCATCGAGCAGGAACCCGTAGTTCTTTTCAACTTCCTGCAGGGCGGTCTTGGCCGCGGTGGTCCAGGCTTCTTCGAGAGCCTTACCGGTTGCAAGAGCGCGACCGTAGCTATCCGCCGTATCCTTGGCTTTCTTTAGACTCGTGAAGCCGGCTTGCCAGCTTCTGACAAATTCGTCCAACTGCTCGGCGGTATACGGTTTACCTGATTCGGCAGCGAAACGGTCCTGCAAAGTAAAAATGCGCTGTTCGGCATCGTTGAAATCGGCCAGAGCCCCTGTGAAGTCCTCTATTGCTT
>CAZPJZ010000524.1:0-2621 GCA_964586995.1 uncultured Pirellulales bacterium
GGCAGGGTCTGCAGGCGCCCGCGTTCCATCGGTGTCAGGAAGTAATAGACGTTCTTGCCGCCCATCACGTGCACGATCCGGTGCCGTTTCTCGCCATCAGGCCCTCGTTCGAGGACCCAGCCTTGGTCGGGTCCAATACACGCAAGATACTGGCACTGGCCGATTTTGACGGGAGCACCCTGCGCCGTCAGATTCTCCTGGGCGAATTTAGACGTATACGGCTGCATTGCCAGGCCGTGGTGCGACGGCGCCCACAGTTGGTAGAACTGCTGATGGCACTGACGGCAACTGGCCGAGCCTGCAAACGGCTCCTGCGCTGGCGCTTGAGGACCCGTCTCGGCAACGATACCGATAGCTGCCGCCATAGCAATGATAACGAACATGTGCTTACTCATACCGCAAGGTTATCGCGATTCTCGCCTGTAATCGGCTCCGCTGAGGCTGCGCTCGACGGACCGCTGCCACGCGTGCAGCTCGGCGGTCATGTTGTCCACGACGTCCGGATGCTCAGAGGCGATGTCGTTCTGTTCGCCCGGGTCAGCGATCAGATCGTAGAGCTCGATTTTAGTCTTTCCTTTCTGATTGTTCGTGTGGAGCTTGTACCGGGCGGTTGTCCAGGCGGCCTCGCCGCCGAAATCACTCGTTCTCGGCACCGGGTGTTTGAAGTTGAGGAAATCGATGGCGGGGTTGCGCGTCGTGGGCGTGGTCCCTCGGGTCAGGTCGGGGTCCATCCAGCGATTGTTCTTGCGTTCGGCACCGGCGTTGTATCTCCAGAATCCTATGGGTTGTGGTCGCTCCTTCATAGAGTCGTCCACGATCAAGCGTCTGAGGCTCAAACCATCGATGGGCCGCTGCGGGTCAGGCGACTTCAGCCCGATCAGATCAAGCACGGTCGGGAAGATGTCCGAACTGACGCACGGAAGGGTCGAGACGCGGTGCTGCCGGATGACGGCGGGCCATTCGACAATGGCGGGCACGCGAAGGCCGCCTTCGTAGAGCGAGCCTTTGTTGCCCCGAAAGCCGCCGTTGTGTGGGTCGCGATTCCTCGGGATCGGCGTGCCATTGTCGGACGAGTACCACAATAGCGTGTTGTCCGCGATTCGCAGGTCCCTCAACATCGTACGGAACTTACCGATCGCCCGGTCCATGGCGGTAATCTCGGCGAACCGGTGTCTCTGCTGCTCATTCTCAACCTTTTCGTAGAGCGCAACATCTTCAGGCAGTCCGCTGTACGGACCGTGAGGTGAGCCGAACCACACGCAAACGAAGAAGGGCTTGCCTTCCTGACGGACCTTCCGCACGAACTCACCGGCCGCATCCACGACGATCATCGAGCTCTCGCCCTTGTAAATGACCGGATCCGCGCCATTGCGACTCAGCGGCGGGTCTAGCTCGAAAAAGTTGTCGTGGGAAAGGTACTCGTCGAAGCCCATCTTGTTCGGGTTGGTCGGGGATGCGGCCTTGACCGCGCCGACGTGCCATTTGCCGAAATGCCCCGTTCGATAGCCGGCCCCCTTCAGTATTTGCGCGATGGTGATCTCCTGGGGGCGTGTAGAGTAATTGGGTGCGAAAACGCCGGAGCGATTCGGGTGCCGGCCAGTGAGTATGGCGGTCCGGGTCGGCGAGCATACGGGCGCAGCCGCGTAGAAGCGATCCAGTTGTAGACCGCCAGCCGCCATCTCATCGAGTACAGGCGTCTTGATGTGCGGATGCCCGTGATAGCCGGTCTCACCATAGCCCTGGTCATCGGCCAAGAGAAGGACGATATTGGGCTTAGGCCGCATCTGTGAAGCCATTTGTGCCAAGGCCGATTGCGGCCACTGTGCCGCAGCCGCATATATGCCCACGGCTGCCTTCAGGAATTGCCTGCGTGTCCATTTCACGATTGAAACCTCCTTCCGCCCAGTTCAAGCGGCTTATCAGGATGAACTTGCCACACGGCTTTATGGAAGCGATTGTGTTTGCCTTTTCCTTGAAGCAGCCCTTTCGGGCAGCGCAGCCTTCCAGCCGACCTTTAGTAGTTCGGCCATCTCCTGCCGCGTTTTCGCATAGGCTGGGTCGTCCGCCAGATTCACCGTTTCCCACGGATCTTTCTCCAGGTCAAAGAGAGCTGCGGGGACCGGCCCCTTCTTGAACTCCAGGTAGCTGAACTTGCGGTTTCGCACGACCTGGTTGTTCTCGTTCTCGACCATGAACACGGCTTCTTTCCAGGGCTGACTCGGATTTGCCAGCAGCGGCACAAAGCTCAGTCCCTCCAAATTGGCGGGCAGGTCGAGGCCTACGAGTTTGCCGACGGTGGGCACGAAGTCGACAAACTCCACAAACTCACGGCAGGCTTGGCCATTGGCCGGCGCGCCCGGCACGCGCACCCACAACGGCGCGCGCCGCGTGGCCTCGAGCATCGAATACTTGGACCAGAATCCATGATCCCCCAGGTGGAAGCCGTGGTCGCCAAGAATGAAGACAATGGTGTTGCCGCTGAGACCTTGCTTTTCCAATTCATCGAGGATCATGCCGATGTTGCTGTCCACAAAACTCACGCACGCATAGTAGGCGGCAATGGCCTCCTTGGCTTGCTGCGGCGTCGGCTGCTGTCTGGTAAAAATGTCCGGGTTGCCGAC
>CAZPJZ010000525.1:0-2621 GCA_964586995.1 uncultured Pirellulales bacterium
GTTACGGCGGTCGGGCTTGTAGGTTCGGCTGTGGCCGGTTATGTGATCGACCCTTCCGTGATTCATGCCTATTCGCTGCTGCCTCGGGCGTCCGCCGATACGGCTGCACTGGCGGCAGGGGCGGCAATCGGACTGGGACTATCCTGGGTGCTTCTGGCAAGTGGTTTAGTCAAGCGAAGTTACGAATCAGAACAGCCGGAGCAGCCCGCCAAACCGCCCGACGACCTTGACCAGCCGCTGTTCAACCACCGTCTGGAGATCTGCAGGGAGGTTGTCTTCCTGCTGCCCGTTGTTGTCTGTGCGGCGGGTGCCTTCTGGATTACCAGCGAGAATGAGTGGATGCACGCCCGGTGGGTTACGTTCGCGCAACATCGTGTCGTGGCAGGGCTTTTGGGCAGCGCGTGGGGCTACTTTGTGGGCTGCGCGGTGGTCTGGGCCACGCGCATTTTTGGCACACTGGCCTTCGGAAAGGAAGCCATGGGGCTGGGCGATGTGCACCTTATGGGAGCGGCCGGAGCCGTGGTTGGTCCGGTGCCGGTGGTGGCGGCGTTTTTCGTGGCGCCGTTTTTCGGCCTGGCCTGGGCGGGCTTCCAGATGTTTTTCAAAAAAACCCGCCAAATTCCTTACGGTCCCTTCTTGTCTTTGGGCGTTCTTGTTGTTATGATTCTACACGACTGGATTTTCAGTTACTGGGATCTTATAACCAGCCGCTAAATGAAGGAACTCGAATTTCGATGTGAAGGGAGATACCAAATGCGAATCACTGATCCAAAAACGGTCGCCGTGCTGATTTGTCTGGCATCAATTGCCCTTCTGTCAGGCTGTACGGATTGGCAGAAGAAATACGAATACCTGAGTGTCGAGCATGAGAATCTAAGGGGCAGGTTCGAGCTGCTGCAGGGCGACAGGAACCAGCTTGCCGCGAAGATTTCGCAGGACCAGCAGACGATAGATGACCTGCGAAGGCAGATTGACGAGCTGAACAAGAGCCCGGCGGAAGCCACGGGCTTCGGGAAAGGTTACGACGTCGCATTTGACCCTTCCGCCGGTACGATTACCGTGACCCTTCCCGATGCCATACTGTTCGCATCCGGACAGGCTTCGCTCAAAAGCGCGACCAGCGCCCCGCTCGATCATATCCTGTCGGTGCTTCGGCAGAAGTATGCCGGCAAACACATAGACGTGGTTGGCCATACCGATTCAGACCCCATCAAGAAATCACCGTGGAAGGACAACTGGGAACTTTCCGCCGAGCGTGCTCTCTCGGTGGTCAGGTATCTTGTTGACCGCGGGATTCCCGCGGACAGGATTCGGGCCGCCGGCTGTGGGGAGGCCAGGCCGATAGCGTCAAACGCCACGCCCGCCGGCAAGGCCAAAAATCGCCGCGTCGAAATCGTCGTACATATACGATGATTCGATGCCCCCGCCGGTTTGCTTCGCAAGCGCGAATCTGCGGGGGGACGTTTTTTCGCTGCCGGCTTTTTCAGTACAATCCGCTACCGAGGCGCATTTCAACCGGCTATTGCGAAAGAGTGCTTCCTGCAAAGGGTCTAATCTTTGCCGTGCCGTCTTTCTCGATGGTAAGAGTAAGGGCTCCATCTCTTGCAGTATAGAATGTCCCCCCGCCGGTTTGCTTCGCAAACGCGAAGCTGCGGGGGCTGCTTTTCCGCTCGCTTGTTTGCCGGCCCCTAAGGGACAGGCCGGCCGCACCGTAGAGCGTCCTTTCGTACTGGCTCCGGTCGCAACTGCATATCAAGATATCCGGGTCGAGCTTCTCGATGAAAGTGACGTCCAGCGTTGTGGCCAATCCGTGGTGTGGCGCTACGACCACGTCGGCTTCCAAGTTCGGATTCAGCCGAAGAAGCTCGCTCTGGGCGAATTTTTCGATGTCCGAGCACAAGAGAATTTTCCGGCCGGCAAACTCGATCAAGGTGACGACCGATTTGTCGTTGTCACTTACTGTTTCATCCCGACATATCTGTTCGGTCGGCCAGAGTATCGCTATATTAGTCCCGCTCCCTAAATTTAAGGTTTTGCCTAACACTTGTATTTTAAGACCATTTGCACTTAGGCAGTTATTGATATCTTCCACTGTCCCCAACGGCTCTGCATGGTCAATAAAAGCATTGTTGGCATAAACACTCTTGACTTGGCAGTGTTCTACAACTTCGGGTATCCCGTTGATGTGGTCTATGTCATTGTGGCTTATGACAATGGCGTCGATTTTGCTTATTCCGGCATAGTCCAGGAATGGCGCGACAATTCTTCTGCCGATGTCACTTCGGTGCAGTGAGCCAGCGTCAAAAAGCAAGTTTGCCCTGCCGGGCAGTTGAGCTAATATGGCCTGGCCGTGCCCAACATCAAGGCAGGTAATTGCCAAATTATCTCGGTTGGTCCTTTGCCATTTCGTCGCTCCAAGAAAAATAATAACAAACAAAGCTATGCCGGCGCATATTGCCTTCTTAAGTAAAGGACGCCGGAAACGAACGAAAGCAGCAAAAATGATAAAGCCATAGTACAAGATTACTATAGCAAGTGACACGTGGCCTATAAGTATTTGCGAAACGTCCAGATCAGCGATGTGCTCGACAATCCATATCAGTAGCTCCACTATTTTCGTC
>CAZPJZ010000526.1:0-2617 GCA_964586995.1 uncultured Pirellulales bacterium
TTCGTAGACATCGAAGCATGGCACTATTGAAGGGCCTGGCTTGATCGTAACGCCAGCAGATGCAAGCTCTGCTAAGACGAAGCTGAAATACAATATCCAGGTTCTCAAGTCTTACCCTCCAAGGCGGCGGTCAATTCTGCCGCCGAATCGGTCCTAAGTTCTCATACCACTTGATATTCGACGTGGCCGTACCAACACAGATTATGTCGAGCCGGCCGTCGCCGTTAATGTCAGCCGCCACGACGCCCGATGCCGCCATGTCCCCTTCGTCGAGGGCAATACGCTGCCATCTCTTCCCCTTTGAGTCCAGGCAGTTATAGATGTAAAGGCCGTATCCCTTGCCGCGATAGCCAGCCACAACCTCGTCATCGCCGTCCGCATCGAGATCCGCACAAATTAGGGCGTGCCCCTCATTGAAGGTCGTATCTATGACAGATCGCCGCCACAAAGCCTGCCCTGACCCCGCCGAAGGGGCGTCCTGCCCAGAGTCAGGTGTATAGACCACCACGTTGTTACCGTGCCAAGGCTCAATGGCAGCCAGAAAGCGGCCTTTACTTGCACCAACTGTCCCAAGGTCAATCTCACTGGAGCCACGCTTATTTGGGTTGATCTGCTCGCCGGATCCTAATTTCGTCTTTTTCCAAACGATCTTGTTTCCTTCCCTCTGAGGTTGATAGAGATGGATGCCTTCAAAGCTGGCCACAAGAACCCCTGCTTTCGCAGGGGCAAGTTTGCCCCCGCGCAGGCGGGGGTCACAGCCGTCATTGTCCCAATTGACAATGCAAATTCCATGAGCCACAGTCAGCCGGTCATCAATGATATGTGGTTCCCACGGTCCCAGAGTAGGTGGCTCAGGTATCTTGTACCAGATGAGATTGACACCAACGTCCCACAGCGGGGCTTTTGCATCCCGGCCCATAATCGGTGCATTAACCAGTTCTTTGCGCCCGTCACCGTCAATATCCGCCCACTTGAGCCGGTGCGACGTGGGCTCAGCCCCGACAACATACATGGGCCATTCCTGCGTGGGATCGGGCGGACATCTCAGCCAGTGTACAAGACCGCCCGAAGTGGTTCTACTCATGCCAAATTCGTGCGCGATAGCCAGGTCGGTTTGTCCATCTCTGTCGATATCATACGGGGCCAAGTCAATGTATTCCTTGGCTTTTGAAGTCAGAACATATTTTTCCCAACTGGGATTCTTATACCACACGAGGCAGGATGGTTGTGTTGCCAGGCCGATGATATCGAGTTTGCCATCTCGGTCGATGTCAACGACGCCGACTTTATATCCCCCCGGCAGCCGGCTTACGAGATGGGCTTTGAATTTCGGGAAAACAGCATTTGCTTTGTTTATTTCTTGTGCCATCAAGAACGGGCATGCCAACAGTAACGCCCCCACCCCAACAGTGTACGATAGAAAATGCGATAACATTCTCATGGCGCCAATATTCTGTCTGCCCACGGCACGTTTGGCAACAAGAAACCGGTCTCGCCCCGTGAGAGAACAACTTTCTGGCGTAGAATCTCCGCCACCAAGGCACCAAGACGCATTTCTGCCACAAAGGCACTAAGACACCAAGAGCTTTTCGTTTTTTGAGATTAGCGTCCTTTGTGACTTTGTGTCCTCGTGGCTATTGGCATCCGCAGCGGTTTCTCTCACGGGGCAAGAAAGCGACTTTAGACATTCTGTAATTGACCCCCGCAGCTTCGCGCCTTAGGGGCAAGCCCCTGAGGGGCAGGCGTTTGCGAAGCAAACCGGCGGGGGTATAATAATTGTCGTCCGGGCAAGGACGCCCACTCGGCGCCCCGACTCGCGTCGGCAGACGCGGGGGCAGGGCAAGTGGACAAAATCGCTGAGCTGTGAAGCTCCTATTTGACAATATATCTTGTTATTCAGGAGATCTTACGATGAAAGCAGCCCTATCTTGCAAATTTTCACTATGCTTCTTGCCAATCTTGTTTGCATCATCCGCGCCTCCGGCAGAGTCCTCTGCGCCCTGGCGGGGGGTACACGTCCTTACCACTACCCGGGACAAAACCGAGCAACTTACGGAAGTTATAGGGCAGCTCGCCGACCTTGGCGTCAACGTAGTCGTAACCGAGATCAATTATGGCTATGAATATCAATCTCACCCCGAGCTACGAACTGGCAATCCGAGCAAGAAAGAGGACATCCAGAAACTGGTTGCCCAGTGCAGGAAGCACCATATCCGCCTTATTCCGCAGTTTCAATGTTTAGGCCATCAATCGTGGAGCAAGCACACCTTTCCTTTATTAGCCAAGTATCCTCAATTCGATGAGACTCCCGGACAATACCCCAACAACGAGGGGATATATTGTCGCAGTTGGTGTCCGCTGCATCCTGAGGTCAATGCGGTAGTATTCAGCCTGATGGACGAGCTGATAGCGGTCTTTGAAGCCGACGCTTTGCACGTCGGGATGGATGAGGTTTTTCTTATAGGCGAAGACGCCTGTCCCCGCTGCAAAGGCAAGGACAAAGCCGAACTTTTCGCCAGAGCCGTCAACGATTACTACAAGCACCTGGCAAAGAAAAAGAAACTTGAAATGCTGATGTGGGGCGACCGCTTGATTGACGCCGGCAAGATCAACTACG
>CAZPJZ010000527.1:0-2613 GCA_964586995.1 uncultured Pirellulales bacterium
TACTTCCGGCGAGCTTTTTATGCCCGTCTGCTGGTCAACGAATGTTCGTCGCCCGTAGACAATGCCCGCGTTGTACAGGCTCTCAACCTTGCGAAAAGCCGACGCGTAGCGGGGGTCTATGAGCCCATCAATAGATGAGTACAGCACTTCGCCGTCCTCACCGAGCCGGTCCAGGGCGGAACCTTCAGTGGTAAACAGCGGGCCGACAATGATAGACCGATTGACCGCGTCGAGATATGATTTGCAGGTGAACAGGCCCTGCAGGACCGCACCGATACCGCCGATCTTGCCAATCGTCTCATGGGTGACGTGTACGACTGTTGTCTCTGTGGCCATACGAAGTTTCTCTCCAAGTATCAGTCCGATGTCCGTCCCGATTGTGCTGCTACTCTCTATCAAAAATATAAGAAATGGCTTTGCATTAGCCAAATGAGAGGGACTTGACCGATCTGTGATTTCATGGACCGAGAAAATGGTGCAGTATTGGCGGTCTGAAGATATGTTTTAGGACGTGCCGCTGGGGAAAGCTTCCTCGCCTGTGGTCAGCTTATCCGAGTCCGCAGATTTCTTATCAGGCCCGAAAGCACGTGGCTTGGCACGTCGGCCAGCTCGGGTTCGGGTATCTGGCTGACGGCTATCTGGTCGAGGATGTTTGTTGCCTGGCGGCGATAAGGTGCTATCAAGTCTGCGGTCTTTTGGGCCTCATCCAGGTCGCCGTCCGCCATTTGCCGCAGATAGGTAATTATGCGCTTGGTCAGTTCTTTATCATTTATCTCGGGTGCGTGTCCGCCCAGGCCTGGACCTTCGGGAATCTCCCTTTCCTGTAGTATGTCCTGCGTGAGGCGATAGGTTTCAGCCATCAAACGTCTTTTCCTTTCTTCTTCAGTTTCGTCTATAGGGGCGAGTTTCAGCTCCTCCTGTTCATCATCGAGATTGGGGACATATATTTTGTTGCGACAGGCAGGGCACTTCGCCCATTTGCCGGCGGCAGTATCCTGGGCCTCGATCTTTTTGCCGCAATGATCGCAGTGAAAGGTTATCGCCATGTTTGTCACCTCTAATGAAATAGCTGCTATTGGCCGGCTCTATATTCCGTCACTACCTCTGCCGTCATTCCGCCGCGGGGGCTGAACCGAGAAGTAACCTTCATCCATCGCGGTTTGCACGCACTGCGTAAATCATCCAGTATATCGTTCGTCAGGGCCTCGTAGAAGATGCCCTTGTTGCGGTAGCTTTGCATGTAGAATTTCAGGCTTTTCAGCTCGATACACGATTTGTCGGGGCAGTATTCGATAATAATTTCGCCGAAATCCGGCTGGCCGGTTCGAGGACAAACACTGGTAAACTCAGGGCATCGGATGACAATAGAGTAATCCCGCTCTGGACGCGGATTGTCGAACAACTCCAACTTTGCCTGGTCGGCCATCGCTTCAGACCTCACACAATGCCACGTTTACTAATATAATGATGATGCCCGTTGGCGACAAGCAATAATCAATGGCTTGAAAGGCAAAAGCCTTACAGGGACAGCGGCAGACCGGCCCTATCTGCTCTTTGACAGCAACTAAACAAGTCGGTAAAATGCCGCTGTCATCCAATTCTCTCGGCAGCCAGCGGTCGGTGTTGTTTGAGAGCGGCGTAAGCAGGAAGGATATGCGATGCAGCGTGACTTTACGGTTGTGAGCAGGCGGCGATTCCTAAGTGCCATTGGCTCGGCGGCGGGGGCCTTAATTCTGCCATCTTGGGCTTGTACCACCCACGCAGCGGCCAAGAGAGCCAAACCGAATTTCATCTTTATTTTTGCCGACGACTTGGGCTGGGGGGACCTGGGCTGTTACGGCAACCGCGAGATCAAAACACCTAACTTGGATGAGCTGGCAAGAGCAGGGATGCTATTCACCCAGTTCTACGTTAGCGGCTCGGTCTGTTCACCTTCGCGGGCAGCGATTATGACGGGCCATTTCCCCGCCCGGCACAGCATACACGGGCACTTTTCGACTGCCAAAGCGAATCAGGCGCGCGGTATGCCCAACTGGCTGGACCCGGCAGTGCCCACCGTGACAAAGCTGCTGAAGGCTGCCGGCTATACTACAGGGCATTTCGGCAAGTGGCACCTCGGTTCCGGGCAAGGTGCTCCCACCCCCGGCGAATATGGTATCGATGACTATTGCACAGCGGATTCCAACGGTCCGCAACTGACCGGCCGGGACGATCCATATTTCCGGGCCAAGTCTACCGCCCAGATCGTGGACAGGACCATCGACTTTATTGATAAGAACCGTCATAAACCCTTCTACGTGAACGTCTGGACGCTGTTGCCGCACGCGACGCTACACCCTATGGACGAGCAGATGAAGCCCTACGAACGTTACGCTCCACAGGGTGTCCCGTATGAGGGTGTCAAGCAGATATACTACGCCTCGGTCTCTGACCTGGACCAACAAATCGGGCGGCTGATCAAAAAGATAGATGAGCTTGGCCTGGCCGATAGCACGCTCATTGTGTTTTCCAGCGACAATGGTCCGGAGGATTTCGATATCCGCAACGCGGTCCACAGTGGTATCGGCAGTACGGGGCCATTTCGGGGGCGAAAGCGGAGCCTCTATGAAGGCG
>CAZPJZ010000528.1:0-2596 GCA_964586995.1 uncultured Pirellulales bacterium
GAAGAATTCCGCCTTACTGATTTTGCCCGTCAATCCAGGCATCTTAAACAGCTTGAAATCCTCGATGCTCGGTTTGCCATCTTCTGCAAAGACCACCGTCGCGACACGAAAATTCGTGCCGCCCGCATCCATCACTATGACGGGCTTATTTGGCGGTATCTCAGCCTCAGTCTCTATGTAGGTCGGCAGCATCGCCAGAGAGCTTTTCTTGCCGGCGAGGCCCTTGTTCATCTCTTCGAGAAAGACCCGACAAGTCTGGTCGATACTAATGTCTGTCGGGTCCATCCCATTTTTCTTCAGGAAGTCTTTAACTTTGTTCTTAGCCTTGTTCACAACTTAACCTCCTTAGAAACTTAAAACTAAAAGGTTAAAACGCAAAACTGAACAATTCGACAGTTTTTAGTTTTCCGCTCTGAGTTTTACACTTCAGTCAAGATAACCATCGGGACACTGATTGTGCCACTGCCAGGCGGTGGCAACTATTTGCTCCAAATCGGGCAACTGCGGGCTCCAGCCCAGTTCATTTTTTGCCTTTGTCGCATCAGAGGTTAGTACCGGGGGATCGCCAGGCCGAGGACCTGCATTGATGACTTTGAAATCCTTGCCCGAGACTTTCTTGACGGCGGTGATTACCTCTCTGACCGAATAGCCTCTGCCATTTCCCAGGTTGTACACCAGCTCCCGGTTCTGCTGCAGTTTGTTCAACGCCAGCAGATGAGCTCTGCACAGATCGTCGACGTGGATGTAATCACGAATGCAGGTTCCATCCGTCGTGGGGTAATCGGTACCATAGATTCTGATCTCGTCGAGCTTGCCCATTGCCGCCCGGATAGCCCGTGGGATCAGATGGGATTCTGGCCGATGGTCTTCGCCAAGCCGACCACCGTTGCCTGCACCGCACGCGTTGAAATATCTCAGAGCCACATACCGCAGCTTGCGGGCTTGACTTTGGTAGTGACACATTCTTTCCACTGCCCACTTTGTTTCCCCGTAAGGGTTGATGGGCTCTTTGGGCGAATTTTCGGTAAGGGGTATTTGTGCAGGTATACCGTACACCGCCGCCGAACTGCTGAAGACGAAATTCTCCACGCCAGCCGTTTCCATGGTGCAAAGCAGAGTCTGGGTATTGCAGACGTTGTTGTGATAGTATTTTAGCGGCACCTCGACGGACTCGGCGACTTCAATTAGGCCGGCAAAGTGCATGACTGCCTCGATTTTGTATTTCTTCAGAGTCTTGACCAGCAGGGCATGGTCTGCCAAATCGCCTTCGATAAAGTCGGCGTGCCTTACTGCCGACCTGTGGCCCGTGCTGAAATTGTCAAAGACGACCGGCTGATGTCCCTCGGCCGCCAACATGGCTGTCATGTTGCTTCCGATATATCCTGCGCCGCCGCAAACCAGGATTCTCATTTCTCCTCGCTCATCGCTTGTGACTCGTTGCTCGTTTGCGACACGAGAAACGAGCCCCGGGCCTGTACACGTTTTCTTATGCGGTTTAGAATCTCGGTAGATAGCAGTCTGTCCTTGCCTAAGTCTATCCAGCCCCAGCTTTCACGGGAGTCGGAGCTAAGGCCAAGTCGTTTGGCCGACGAACCGGGGCTGCCGGCGGCTTCGTACTCGGGCACACTAAATCTTTGTACCTGGACATCGCAGCGAACAAGCACTTCGTCGCCCTGCTGCTGTACATACACTTCTGCATTTCTTCGAATACTATGCAGGTTTGCCTCAGCGAAATTGAAAGGCCCGACGTTGTCGCTCCGCCAGAATTCGAAGAACTGTGCGCCCGACAAGGGCCTTGTCCTTATAAGCCCACTGTCGAGGTCGGCCTTGTCGATGGTAAAGTGCATTCCGGCCAGCACGTCTTCGGCTATCTGCATCACCTGGTGCTTCCCTATATCTGTAACACAGACTTGTTCAACCTCAACGGACCGGTCCCGGTGCGCCGGCGCTGTCGCACAGCCCGCACAGAGGCTCAGACCGACACAAGCGGCTAATAAATATTGTCTGTACCTTGTCATTTCTGTGTACCGCATTAAACCACCACTTCGGCCCAAGGCCCCAATGAATTGGGGCTAAACACAGCATTCTAAAGCCTGATTGCGAATTGACAATCGAAAATTGGTGATTGGGTGCCTTACCTGGACGGGCCGGAACCAAACAGGTTCATGGTGAGTTCTGGAAAAAATCGAAGTTGGATATACTTTGAAAAGCAAGAATGCGGCAGCTTTCTTGTTTTTCGAACCGTCAGAAACCAGCGCTTCGACATCGGCTTGTATTGTTTGAGCAAATCCTCGGCCAGATTTGACCAAATAACATATGTCCAACTTCAGTTTCTTGATTGTCTTGGGCACAATTTCATTGTTAAGGGGCTATATAGCTATGGTGCTGATGTCGATGAGGTACATTTGCCGGCCGTTGCCGCCATGTGGTGAGTCAATGACGACACTGTGGCTGTCGGGGCTGAGCCGCGGATGCGTATCGCATCGCCATTCGCCCGTGTATTGTGGAGGCGAATAGAAGGAGCCGAGCGGCACTTTCTTGCCCGTCGTGACGTTGTGAAGATAAACGTGCTGCTTGCGTTCTTTGTCGGGATACG
>CAZPJZ010000529.1:0-2588 GCA_964586995.1 uncultured Pirellulales bacterium
CCCGCTGGACGGACGCGATACGATGCCGGGTCGAGTTATACCACCGTGCGAACGCAGACCGAGGCGATAGCAACGTGCTTCTCGTCCGCGGGTGATGGCTCGGGGACCGGGACGCGAGAGCGCAGCGCCGATGAGAGTAGACGTGAGTCGCTGCTGGCCAATATTGTCACCGGTATCGGAGCGGGAATCTATGAAGAGCTGGTTTTTCGGCTGGTCTTGATGTGCGTGCTGATGGTTGTGCTTCAGGATTTGATGGGGCTCAGTCACAAGACCGCCATCATACTGGCTGTCCTTGTCTCGGCGGCGCTATTCAGCGCCCATCATCATGTAGTCCTTATCAATGGTCGACTCGCATCAGGCTACCCGTTTAGCTGGAAGGAGTTTAGTTTTCGTACAATCGCCGGCGTTTACTTTGCGGTGCTTTTCGCGATTCGCGGTTTCGGAATAACTGCCGGTACTCATGCCTTCTATGACATCATGGCAACTATGATCAACGCGGTCTTTTTTGACCAATGGAGAATGTAGCGGCAAAGTTCGTGAATTTTTTTCGGAGAAATTTTGCTGCGATTAGTCTTTTGGATTGCGGGGCTTGCAGAACATTCGTCCTATAAGCGCCGCAAGAGGCCTTATCAGTACTGATATTGAGCTTGATTAAGGGCGGCGAATTTGGTACAATAACGCAAAAGTCAGGTTCTGGGTTTTCGGGATTTTCTATTATGGAATCGCCGCAAATCAATATAGCTATTGATCAACTTACTTTCAGCCTCTTCCAAAGACCCTTGCATCCGGAGCTGTTCCAGATCTATGCGAGTCGACAGTTGCAGACTGAGAAGTACGAGGCCGTTATATGGGTCACAGGCTGCACGCACGTAGTTAGCGTGTTTGCGGGGGACGTGTGTCTCAGCGAGGTGGTCAGCACGCCCGGGCAACTGCTGCCGCATCGAGGTTTGCTGGAGCGTTTCCAGTTTCGCGGCCCGCGAACTCACAAGTGCACTTTGAGCCGAGGCGTCAGCTACATGACTGACTTCCAAGTGGAGAAGATGAGTCCGAATCTCTATCGGCAAAGCCATATTGACCTGGAGCGTTTTGCTCGAAATCGCGGCTTGTTCGTTAAGTTTCCCGAGTTAGAGGTGGGTAGTTTGCAGCCTTTTTGCTATGTTGACTTTGAATCCAGGCGCAGTGAATTGCACATACACACGTTCTCGGCTTACCCGGATCAGGTGACGATGGTCAAGACGCAATCGCTGTTCGATTTTCAATAGGATGGTGATAGCGCCTCGGCCGGCGGCTTACTATACCTTCTGCTTCAGCACATCCATCTTTTCGCGGATCTCCTCAGCCATTCTGCTGTTTGGGAAATCGCGAATTATTTGTTCTCCGGTCTCGAGGGCCTGGTCCCATTGCCTCTCCGTGACGGCAATGGAAAACTGCACACCGAGGTTATGGAGCTTTGTTCTGAAGACATCCCTTGCCGCTTCCTGCAAGGCCAATCCTTCATTCGGAGTCAGGTAGAGGTCCAGCTCCTTCAGTATCTCCAGGCTGCGGTCCGTGTCCTGGCGTTTCACGGCATCGTCCCAGGTGGTAAGCAGTGTTCTCTTGTGCTGCTCTTTCTTCTGGAGCAGCCGCTGTCGCATGGCCTTTGCCTCCTCGCACTCCGGGTAAGCCCTGATCAGTTCCTCGATCTGAGCACTTGCCCGCACCCACTGACATTCTTCGAGCAACGTTTCTATATGGGCGATGGTCTGATTCATCCGCTCCTGCTTGGTAGCAGTGCGGTAGCGGTCCGCCTGGATGCGCAACTGCTCAGCCAGCTCCTTGTATTCGGGACGATTAGAAATCTCGTTGATTAGTTCATAGGCGGAATCGAAATCGTGCTGCTGGAGCTTTTCAAAGACGGCCTCTCGCAGAGACTGTCTGTCGAGGTCGCGGAAGGCAATCGCCTTGGCCGATTCGCTGATGCGAGTGCTATGATTGAGCTGCGCCAGCCCCGCGCTAATCTTTTCGAGAGCCTTGGTGGCTTCCTCAAACTTCGAGCTGTTCTGTCCGAGCGTTTCGGCTATCTTGGATACTCGCGCCAGCATGGTAAGCAGTGCCCCGAGAAAGATCAGGGCCCCGAGCAGCCACACCAGGTGCCGTACGATCTCGGACCTCTGGAAGATGTCAGTAAACACGGCCAGCAGGAACACCATTGCCAATACACTGCAGACCATCATGATGTGCCATTTGAATCGTCGTAAGAAGCTATCGTCTTGAGCACTCATACGATACCCACCATTTCGCATTTCGGGACGGACCTCTTGTCTTGGCTCTGGGTGATATTATAATACTTGACCGCCGGGCGTGTCAACAATTGTTGAACCTCGCCATGCCACGTTCCCCACGGCAGGTCGTTGTACAGCACTTAGAATTCGTCTTCTCTGCCGTCTTCTGATGGACGGGAAACAGCGGCCCGACGTGAAAATTCGATAATTCTGGCAATACATTCACCGCCGGGAACGTCTTACTAATAAAACGAGAAACGTGCTGTAGCGGCGGAACCTCTGTGATGCCTTCGGCGCGGCTTGGCTAAGTATGGCTGCGGTATCTGG
>CAZPJZ010000530.1:0-2584 GCA_964586995.1 uncultured Pirellulales bacterium
AATTCAAGAGTTAGTCACGCCTCACGAACTACCATCCACGCGTCTGGGGCGGATTTGCCGCGATAGACAATTACACCAATTTGGGAGTAATGAGTACCGTCTATGGCAGCTTCATCGCCTTCGGCACCCTATTACCTCTTTCGGCAGAAGGCTTCGCAATTCTTTTCGGACACGCCGAGCGATTCTTACACTCCGTTGTGCTTCAGCGAGCAGAATAGGTTCGTATTCACCAGGGTAACGAGTCACCGTAGCATAAGCAGTAAGGCGTCTTTGTTCTTCGATGCTCAATCGAAGCCAGATGTTCTCCGGAAGCAGCGAAACCAAACGCTCGATGTCATGAGTCCTGGGAAAATCAATACCTCTAATGACCAGATAAGCTTTTAGGTATTTTTCTACACACTGCTGAGCGTGAAAACACACTGTATCGGTCGGACAGCCTCTGGCCATTTTCAATGTGTACGAGGCGGTCTTAAGGTCATTCTCGGCCTTGATGATCCACTCACGCGCGATAGCAAAAGTTTTGCTATTTTCGTGCATAGAGCAGCTTTCCTTCTTGAAAAGCAGGTCGCTCAATCGTGCCGACAATTTCTTTTCGCCATTTGAAGTCATCGGGAGTGACCACGATCACATCCTTGGCAACAGGAATGTCGTGCAGCGCGACTGCAATCTCTATGGCCTTTTCGCGTTTTGAACCGGCGACTGGCATCACAATAAGCAGGTCCACATCACTATCTAGCCCTGCCTCTCCGCGGGCGTGCGAGCCGAAAAGAATAATCTTGTCCGGCTGGAATTGTCCTACGATGCGTTTGACCATCTGCCGGATATATTTTCTTGTCGAGTTTTGTACACTATCCATGTTTTCTTCCGTTCTATCATGGAATGCGTTGATTCAATGATACAAATAAAACAACAGATTTGCAAGATGACCCGCAATGAATTGCGGGGCTAAATATTATGTTAATGTGGCGGCTTTGGAAACGGGCTGGCGGGGTTCTGGTGCGGATTTGCCGCGATAGACAATTACGCCGGTCGGGCATTTCTCCATGGCGGCTTTGGTCTGCTCGTTCTGCTGGTATTTTCCGTAATTGACACGGGCTAAATTATCTTCAACTAAAAATATATCGCTCTGCTTTGCACAAATCCCACAACCGATGCAGCCGACTTTACACGCTGAGCGCGTCACCTTGCCGGTTTCTTTGCTACTGCACGCGACCATTATAATGTTTTCGTAATGGAAAGGCACCATTTCGATTAAGTTGCGTGGACAGGCCTTGGCACAGGCCGAGCAGCCCGTGCATTTGTCATAGTCAACCGTGGCCAGCCCATCAACCACTCGCAGCGCGTCGAACCGGCAGGCTCGCACGCAGTCACCGAAACCCAGACAGCCGAACTTGCAGGCCTGCGCATTGGCCAATGCATTGGCGGCGGTGCAGCTTTCTATGCCCTGATACCTGGCATAATAGGTTTTGTCGCCGGTATGGGCCCGGCAGCGTACGATAGGTCTTTGAAGCGGCCCGGAATCACTGATTTGCAGATTGAGTATGCGTGCGATGTCGGCGGCCGCCGCCGGGCCGCCTGGTGCACACTTGCCAAGCAGGCTTGGGTTTTGCAGAAGAGCTTCTGCGTACTGGCCGCACCCGGCAAAGCCACACGCGCCGCAGTCCAGGTTCGGAAGAGCCTGGTGAATCTGCTCGATCTTGGGCTCAACCTTGACCTTGAACTTCTCGCTGGCGATCAGCAGTACCAGCGCAAAGCCACTACCCAGAGCCAGCATGATCAGACCGGCCGGCCACGCACTACTCCAGAATTCCGTGATCTGGGCACAGGTCATCGTATCATTCCTGCAAATCCCATAAAGGCCAGCGCTAAAATACCTGCGGTGATCAGCGTGATGGGCGCACCTTGCAGGCACCGCGGCACATCGGCCAGATAGAGCTGCTCACGAATACCGGCCATGATGCAGATGGCCACGGTAAAGCCGATGCCCGCGCCGAAGCTCAGAACCACCGCTTCCAGCAGATTGTCAACGCCCCAGAGATTGATGAACAGGCACAGGCCCAAAATCGCACAATTCGTCGAAATCAGCGGCAAGAATATGCCGAAGCTTTTGTACAGGGCCGGGAAGAATTTTCGCACATACATTTCGACCAGTTGAACGGCCCCGGCGATCACCAGGATGAAACATACATATCGTGTGACCTCCAGCGGCGTGCCCATCAGAATCAAGTGGTCGATCAGCCAGGTCATTGTGCCGCTGAGGGTCACGACGAACGTCACTGCCAGGCCCATGCCGAAAGCCATATCGATTCTGCCCGAAACGCCGAGATAGGGACAAATGCCGAGAAACTTGGTAAAGACCAGATTGTTGATCAGAACAATAGATATGAAGCCCGTAATCAGCACGTACACGGTATCCATAGATGCTGCCCTTAAGCTTTTTTACGAGTCGCTGCGTTTACCGCCGCAAGTAATAGTCCCAAAGTCATGAACGCCCCGACCGGCATACTCATCGCCGCCCACGGTACAAAGGCGGTGGGCATCACCGGTATCTCAAATATCTTGCCGGTCGAGAGCAGCTCTCGCA
>CAZPJZ010000531.1:0-2584 GCA_964586995.1 uncultured Pirellulales bacterium
GATTTTCACACCCTGAAGCCCGTCAGCCGATAAAGCCAGAACCCGGCGCCCGGATCCGCTGTTCAAGTCGTACGGGACAGGGACTGCCGATTCACCGTATAGTGCGAATCCTCCCGTGCCTGAATCTCGCTGGTCGGCTCGCGCCAACGGGTCTTTTCTGTTTGCGCCCACTGCGATGACCAAAAAAGCCCCACATGCGAGCAGCCCCACGACGGCCAGACTTCGCCCGCTTCGTCTGGTGGAGTTCCGCAGTCCTAAGCCGGATAGCGAGGCCACAGCCTTGCTCCAATTTCCTGCTGTTATCGTCAATAGCGCGGCGGTCAGAGCAAGCCCGGCTATCAACAGCAAGGCACCCGCACCGAAGAAAGCTGCCGACACGGCGGTACTATTACCGCCGCCTACGGAAAAGACGGTCGCCACCGCTGCGATTGCCGCTGCCGCAGCCAATGATAACCAGAGCCTGCTTCTGCGGACCGCCCCGGCAGTAAAGAATTGCCACCGCAAATTACCTGCAAGAAGCTCGCGGGCCGGCAGTGAGCTCTGTTTACGCACGGTCAACCATATCGCGATTGCCAAGATAGCTATGCCGACCCCGGCCCCGACAACCAACGTAAGAGGCTTTGCGTAAAACTCAATCGTCGATCGTCCCACCGCTTCCTGCCAGCCGGTTGCAAGTCCGTAAATCATTGCCTTGGTATAAAGCAGTCCCGCGGCACTTCCGGCGATTGCCCCAAGCACTGCCAAAGCGCCACCTTCAATCAGCAGCAACCTTCTTACCAATCTGGGCGAAAAGCCAACCGCGCGCAACATTCCGATCTGCTCGCTGCGACTTTCCACGCCGAACACGAAGATAAGGCCCATCAAAATTGAAGCTGCTACGATCAAAAATATGCTCAAACCAAGAAATAGCTGGCTGAAATCTGTCGCCTTGTTTGCTGCTTCCAGCCCGAGCCGGCGCACAGGTTGAAAGAACAGGCCCACCGAAGCGGGATCGACGCTGGCGGTCAGATTCCCGGCGATTGCCTGGGCAGAGTTGTCTGTCAGCGGGTAGCGCACCGCGGTCAGGCTGCCGAACCTGTTTGCCCAGAGCCTCTGTCCGGCAGCCAGGCTGATGAAAGCTTTCGGTGTGCCGCGATAACGGTCCCAGTAATCCTCGTCTTGTTTACGTATCTTATTAAGGTCGATGGGAATGCCGCGGTCCCAATCTCTGCAATTATCAGCGCTGGCTAAGCCGGGAAACTCCGGCATCAGCTCCGGGTCAAGCGCCGGTGGTTCCATCGGCAGTATCCGGCGTATCCGGAAAGTAGATTTCTGCTCTTGAAGGTTCTTTGCCGAGCCAATCACGAAGTAGGAAAGCTCGATAGAGTCTGCGACTTTAGCCTCAAGGTCGTTGGCCAGCCACTGATTTATCAGTATTTCGTCATCCTGCATATCCGTCGGAATGACGCTGCCCGGCCCCGGACTCATAGCAGCAACCATCGAATATGGGGCGGCCCTGCTACCACAACGCAACTCGTTTACAAAGTAGGTAAAAACCTCTACAGCCCCACCCCCGCGAAAGCGGGGGCCTGCATTCATTGCCGCATCAGCCACTACTTGGTCGATAAATATCCGCCTGCTGCGCAATTCAAAGACCTGCTGCCGATCCAGCCGGCGAATCTCAAGACCGGCATCGGCAAGTTTCCAGCATTCCTTGATGGCTGTATTGGCCTTTTCAAGCGTTGTGCTGTCTTTGGGATCTGCTGCGACCAAAAGCATGTTGGCTTGTGCGGGACGGCTGAGCCTATCCTGGAGCCATTGAATCGGCACAAACGCATTCAAGGGGGCGATCTGATTTGCCTGCAGACTGAAGCTGCCGAATTCCTCTCTGCCGGCCACTGCCTTTATGACCAGGCGCGAAGCGACCGTCAAATCCGAATCGGGTGCAATTGGCACATCGCGTGACATTAGGCCGGGGTTCTCAATCCGCAGTAGCACTTCGTCGCCAACGCCGGCGCCGAGCCTTGTGGCCAGGCGCTCATTTACAATGATACTGTCGCTCCAATCGGTTGTAAGGTGGGGCAGCCGCTCGGTAACGCTGGAAGTTCCACATTCAAAAAAACGCCGGTCAATTCCGAGCACTTGTATGTTGTTTGCTCTTTTCGTGTCGTTGCTGTCGGCCATAAGGCCCCGCACCTGCAAGACGGGTGCGACTTTGCCATTTAGTTGGGCGGAGAGGTCTTTGGCCAAGTCCTCTCTGAAAAACCTGTTCGCGGTGGCCAGAGCTAATTCGGTTGTGCCTAACCGGTCTGTCACCATCTGCCTGAGGCTGTAACGCACCGAATCACCAATGGCAAGTGCGCCCGTAAGGATGCCTGTGCTTACCATGGCTGCAAGCAGAACGCCCAGGTTTGTCCTCCAATAAAAGCGGAGGCTTCTTAGAACGATTCTGTACAAACTCACGCTCGATTCCTGCCAGTGGCCCGCGTAAAACGCGGGGCCAAATATTTAGCCTGCGGTTTCACCGCAGGTTCTTGGTTTTTTTAATACGCCGCCGGTCAGTTCCATCACCGGTCCTATGCGCTCGGCAAGTCGCCTCGAGTGT
>CAZPJZ010000532.1:0-2580 GCA_964586995.1 uncultured Pirellulales bacterium
GATATGTATCCCCGGCTTTTTGAATTTATGGGTAATCGCCGAATACGGACGATAGCCCCGGATAATCGTGCCATCGCCGAAGTTGATCTGAATGTCCTCTACTTCCATACCCTGGGGCCAGAGCCGGAAGTTAACGGGTTGGTCAACACGAACTTGGGCTGACGGGATGTAGGTTACAAAGAGGGTTGGAATGACGTCTTGGGGGGCGGATCGTGAAAAGACCTTAATCTTGCAGAAATCCACGTCTATACGTCCCTGGTTATCTTTGACCCACAAGGTAGCCATATAACATCCGGGCTTGTCGTACACCTTTTCGGCTCTGGGTTCGTTCACGGATGTTCCATCATGAAACTCCCATTTGAAAGAGGTTATATTCGATTTGAAGGCCATCGAGTTCGAGCCATCAAAAAGCACCTTGTCGCCGGTGAGCACCGTTTTATGTGGTTGCGCCACCGCACAAAAATTAGCTCCGCTCTCGGCCTGGTAGGCTGCGACCAGCCAGGGATACAGATTGAGATTGCGGTTGGGGCGGTCTTCCGCCATTGCGGACTCGGATAGATAAGTCCCAACATGCAGGTGCGAGAAGTTGCCGGATGCGCCGCGTCTACCGAGCATGCCGACCCACTGGCCGCACTTGACGGCAGTTCCTACCCTGATCCCGGAGAGGATTGAATCCAGATGACCGTAGTTGAGTATGAAGCCTCGATCGTCCCGGATTGATAGGCTGCCTTGCCCGGGATCTCTCTGGATCACAACGCCGCTGATGCAGCTTAGAACCTTCTGCCGGCCCTCGTACCCGGCCAGATCAACTCCGTAGTTGTGATAGAAGCGCTGCCCCACAGGGTCTCCGTCCCGGTCGCCTAAGTGTACGGGCTCGTTGTAGGCTTGGATGCCGTGCGAAAAGAGGCGGTAGCCGGGCAAGGGGAAGCAAAAGAGGTTCGTATCCACAATAGGGTCCGAGGCATCCCAAAGGGAAAATTGCACACGCTTGGGAATCTTCAGCCATGCTGAGGTTGTGTCGGCTTGAATCCGCATCCCTTGTATTTCTGTGGGCATAACATAAGGGACACAACTTAGCTCAATCGGCTCATCGTCGATCTGAATCTTCACATCGGCTCGACGCGTCAGGTGGATGACGGGGTCCTCGTATTCCTTGACCGACACCAAATGAATACGCTTTTCCGTGCCGTCTTTGAGTCGAAAGGCGCAGCTTTCTCCCGGATCAAGGTAGACGAAGCGCTGTGTCGAGTATTTGATTCTTGCCGCCTGGTCGGGCGTTATTTGGTGTTCCCGCTCTAATGCAGCAGCTTCGATCTCCACGAGGTGGTGAGTGATACCTTCTCTGAAAAGGAAAGGCCCCTCGAAGCACAGCAGCCCTTCCTCCAGCCAGACCTTGTCATATCTTGTGGAGACTCTGCCGTCCGCGTGTTTGAAAAGAAGCCGCCCAGATGTATCCACGAGCCATGTACTCTCGTTGGGGCTGCCAATGCCTTCAATGGTGCCGTCCTCTTTTAGCGTGGCAATGCCGTTGATGCCGCCTCCTTCGTCCGAGCTCCATGAAAACTGAAAACGCCTGTTGACCAGGGTCTTTTTATCGATGGTGTCTTTGTCAATCTTGCTGGGGTTCTGTATGGCGCTTGAGACGGCAGCGGCCTGCGCTTCAAGTACACGGCCCAGCAGAAAGAAAAGCGTGATAGTAAGCGCAACAGAAACCAGAATGTTCCTGATAGTTCTCATCGTTGACTGATTTCGATTCCGACCGTGGATTCAGATTTTACACAGGCTTCATCGTCAGCTCCACAGCAGAGACAGAGGCGGCCGGAAAGGTCCAGGCTAAATTTGGGTCCAACTTTGCTTCTTTGGGAAAGGTATGTTCGGGGCGGTACTCGAAGACCTCGAACTCCGGATCCAGATCGAACCAGTATACTCGTCCCCCTGCGATGCTCCTTCCCTGGGCTTGGAAAGCGGATTTGACGGACGCAGTTCGACTGGTGTTCACCACGTGGAGGAAGATGCGGTCGCCTGTTCGGCTGGCCGCCACGTCAAGGCCGTCGGGAGTCGCAGTAACCTCAACAGCCTGTGTTCCCGAATGCTTTCGATAGAGGCTCATCACCATCGCGACCGGCATCATAAAGGATTTGCCCGCGGGAACGGGAATCATAATAGCGTTATTCTGCCAGCGCGTGCCGCAGAAATCAGCCAGTGTAGCGATCTTGAGCAGGTCGCCGTTTCTTTCGTGCACATTTAAGATGCGGGCATTGGCCACGCCCGCCGCCCAGGTAGACAGCACCTCGCAGCGGTTTCGGCCGGGCAGGGTGAAATGGCATTCGGTCAGGGCGAGGGGGATGTTGTACTTTGCGACCTGCCTACGCATATCATCGAGCTTGGCTTGCTGGGCTTTGCAGGTGTTCATAAGGTATTTCCAGGTCTTGTCCGGGTCTTTGCGGTATTCGATCCCGCGAAGGGGCGAGTCTTGCCCGCCCGGCCCGAAGCCGTTATGAAAGGCCAGATACTGAAGCTCACCGCCGGCGATTTCCGCCATCCGCCCGGCCCAGCCGCTGTCTGCCCATCCGATGATTT
>CAZPJZ010000533.1:0-2565 GCA_964586995.1 uncultured Pirellulales bacterium
TTGCCCCAGATGTTGGCGGCCCCGCCGGCCATGGTCGAGTGCCACAGGCCCCGCCGCGTCATCTCGAAGTCGTAATCCTTATCGGGATAAACGTTCTTGCGGACCCGGAAGCGGTCCTCAAGAAAAGTCGGCTTGTCCGGATATTGTTCGATTGCCTTAACGTAGATATCGTAGTTGGGCCGGTGCTGCTGATAGGAAGAATAATCCAGGCCGTCGTATATCTGGGTCAGGTCCGGGGCGCGTCCGCCCAGAAAATGAAACCATCCCAGGTGCTCGTGCATGTACTCGTGCCAGGTGCGCAGGTCTTTTTCGTTGACCCATTCCTGCAGGTCCCAGCCGTAGCCCATCGACCAGCCGGGCAGTGGCCCCAGGCGGGCGCAGATGTATCGCTGCAAGCGTTGGTCCACCTTGCCGTTCAGGCCCCATTTCTTCGGCGTCATCGTCCGCTGCTCGTCTCCCCAGGCCCAGATATGGACCACGCCGCCGGCTTTGTGGACTTTTCGCAGCAACAGTTCAAGTGCCTCGAAGGTCCGCTGGTCGGGGTTTGGGTCGGCTGCGGCGATTTCTCTGGAGCGGGTCTTATCGAGGTCGAACCATCGACAGAGGACAGCGATGTGAAAACCGTTGAAGCCGTGCTCGACGAAAAACTCACTGATATCAGCATCTATTCGGTCCGGCTCTCGGCAGAACACATCCGGATCGGTGTACATCACATACTGCGGGGCGAAGGCCTCGTTGGTTCCCAGCCGGCCCCACTTGCTGCCATAGTTGGTCATAAAGCCCGGCACACCCGGATTCGGCAGCACCTGTATTTCGCCTTTCAGAGCGTCCAGATCTGGGTCGGGACTTTCGGTGACGAAGCGCCAGTTGCCTGTGTTGGTGCCGGTGAAGCGCAGTTTCCAGATATCACCGCTGGCGTAAAAAAGCTCGGTGCGGATTTTCTGGCCGGTCTCGATGTGGGTGAAAACTGCTTTGGCTACAAGGTCGAACGGGTTGCCAGTGTATGAGGTGTTTTGAAACGTCCATTCCACCGGCTCCCACAATCGGGCAGGGCCTGTCGGCGCATGCCTGGCCGTCGCCGGGCCAGCGATGGCTAAACCGCCGAGCAGAATAAGAATTTGAGCAGTTGCAGTCCCCATAGCCGCGATACCGCTTATTATACTTTCGTTTAATATCCGGTAGGCTTATTATACCTTCAGGTCGAAAAGTATAATAACATAAGTTTATCCATCGCCAGCACGGCGACGGACCCCGCAGTAGACTGCGGGGCTAAATATTATTTATGCACAATGCTGCCGATACTGTTTGACAATGATGATGTCATCGCGGTCGATAAGCCGGCTGGCCTGGCCTCAATTCCGGAACGGGATAAGACAAAAGACAGTGTTCTTGCCCAGATATCGCCGCCACCGGGCTGCGGGCACAGAATCTATGTGGTGCACCGGCTGGATAAAGATGCAAGCGGCGTCATTCTCTTTGCCAAGAATGCACGCACGCACAAGTTTCTCAGTCAGCAGTTTGCCAGCGGAACCGTCAAAAAATCCTATCTGGCTCTGGTGCACGGGCGTATCGAGCAAGATAGGGGAGTAATTGACAAGCCGCTGCGGCAGTTCGGCTCCGGCAGGGTCGGTGTTGATACCGAGCACGGCAAACAGTGCCTCACCGAGTTTGAGGTCGTTCAGCGGTTCGATTCTTACACGCTTGTTCGGGCGCATCCTTTGAGCGGACGTTTGCATCAGCTCCGCGTGCATTTTTATAGTATCGGACACCCCCTTGTCGGCGACCGCCTGTACGGCCCAAGACACGGGCCAACACCGACGACAACACGGACTAACACCGAAGTCAGTGTTCCTCAGTGTATAAGTCGGTGTCCACCAGTGTTGAAACGATTGATGCTGCACGCCGAGAAAATCACCTTCCGGCTGTCCACGGGCACAGAAATAACAATCGAGGCTCCCCCGCCTGATTCCTTCTTGCGGGCTGTCGCAGCCCTTGGCGAGCATGAGCGCTCAGCATGATTTGGTGCGTTTTCTAAGCCAGAGTATTCCCAGGCCGAGCAGGCCCAACGTGGCCGGCTCGGGGACCAAAACAAAGGCATGCCCTTCGCCCTGCGGATTGATTCCGCTTCCTACTATCCAGCCGGAAGCATTTATGCCGTATGCATACATCAAGGTCCAGCCGCTTGCAGGATCGATGAGGGTATTGAGGTCGGTGTTGTTGCCCGCCCCTGTCGGGTCAAACAAGGTGGCCCGCCACAAGCCTTCGCTGTTTTGCGCCTTTCCTACGATCAGGCCGGCGTCGCTGATGCAGTAGGCACGACTATTATCGCCTCCGAGTGTGCCCAGGTCAATATTGTTGCCTGCTCCTGTCGTGTCAAATAAAGTGGCGTGCCAATAGGTTTGGTTGTTTTGCGCCTCTCCTACGATCTGGCCGGCGTCGTTGACGGACCAGGCCCAGCTGCCCTCACCTCCTATTGCGCCCAACTCCTGACTGTTGCCTGCCCCTGCGGGGTCAAATATGGTGGACCGGTAGTTGCCTTCACCGTATTCGGCCCGTCCTACGATC
>CAZPJZ010000534.1:0-2563 GCA_964586995.1 uncultured Pirellulales bacterium
CATTGTTCAGCAGGGTATCTGACACGAAGGGGCAGAAAAAGCTATAAGCCACCAGAGCTGGAATATCCCCATTCGGAGAAACGCAAAAACGAGGATACCGTGCGAGCACGCACGATCCTTCGGCAGAGGGGCAAACTCGCGACGAGCCCATTCGGCTACGCTCAGAGCCTGCCCTGAACAAAGTTGAAGGGGTAAATTCTGTCGAATCCATACGTCTACGACCCGCGGGTGGAAGGCGGGTAGTGAACTCACCCAGCCAATATAAGTTCACCAGCGTTTGCTCTGCACACTGGCATTGAAGTGGTGGGCAGAGCCCACCCTACATCTTCGATGGTCCTGGCAGCGTTGTGGCCTTGACCGATCCCGCACCAATTGTCCGTCGACGAGAGCCGACACCACCTCGATGGTTGTGTCCGCGGATATGGATTTAATTGGTGCGGGACTACCGTGCAGACCTACGAGTACTCGGTTTTATACGCCTGTGGCGTACTACGCCCACGTGGGCAGACTATTGCCCTTGCGGCACACGTGCACTAAAATGCGAACACTGATTTGCGAAGTTCAGAAAGAAAGGGTAGAGTGCAATGAATAAGACAGGTCCACTCCTTAAAGCCCTTGCCTTTATTCTGGCAATCTCATGTGGCATCTCGCCGGCAAGGGCCCAGCAAGCGCCTGAGATAAAACAGGCTAAAGACATCCTCGATGCGACGGGTATCAAAGGCGGCGTGATTGTACATATCGGCTGCGGAGACGGAAAGCTCACGGCCGCACTGCGCGCCGCCGACAGTTATCTGGTGCATGGCTTGGACGCGAATCCGGCCAACATCGAAAAGGCCCGGCGGTATATCCGCTCGCAAGGCCTGTATGGAAAGGTGTCGGTCGAGTGGCGGAATGACAAGAGCTTGCCCTATGTCGATAACCTGGTCAATCTGGTCGTCTCGGAGAGACCTGCCGACGTTCCGATGGACGAGATTTTGCGGGTCTTGGCTCCCAACGGCGTGGCATACATAAGCAAAGACGGCAAGTGGGCAAAGACAATCAAGCCCCGGCCAAAAGAGATCGATGAATGGACGCATTATCTGCATGACGCGAGTAACAATGCGGTGGCCCACGATTCTGTTGTCGGTCCGCCCCGCCGCCTGCAGTGGGTCGGAAGTCCCAGATGGTCGCGACACCACGACCACATGGCCAGCATGAGCGCGCTGGTATCGGCAGGTGGACGCATCTTCTATATCTTCGATGAAGGGCCGACTGCGTCCATCCGGCTGCCAGCGAAGTGGTCTCTAATTGCCCGCGATGCGTTCAATGGCACGATTCTCTGGAAGCGGCCAATTCCTTCGTGGAACACTCACATCTGGCCGCTAAAGAGCGGACCGGCCCAGATTCCTCGCCGCTTGGTTGCCGTGGCGGACCGCGTGTACGTGACGCTCGGGCTGGATGCGGAACTGTCCGCTCTTGACGCGGCCACGGGCGAAATTGTCCGGACGTACACCGGCACCAAGTCTACCGAAGAAGTAATCTTCTCAGATGGCATCCTTTTCCTGCTGGTTAGCGATTCGCCCTCGAAGTGGCCGCAGTTCAGGCAAAAGCACAGCTACGTGTGGGATAATTCGGGCCGCGCAAACCGTGAATGGGCCTGGGATGAGCAAGACCGGCACATCATGGCCGTGCAGGCGGACACCGGTCATGTGCTCTGGAAAAAAGATTACAAGGTAGCTCCTTTGACGCTGGCCAGCGACGAGCAGCATGTCTACTTCCACGACGGTCAAAGTGTGATCTGCCTGGAGCGAAAAAGCGGCGAGCAAGCGTGGAAATCCGATCCGGTGGCAAGACGTTCTCCTATGCCGGTCTGCTTCGGGCCGACGCTGGTAGCGTACCAAGATGTTATCCTGTTCTCAGGCGGCGACCGGTCCATGACCGCGCTATCCGCCCGGACGGGCAAAACACTGTGGAGTTCGCCCCACCCCCGCTCCGGACACCAATCGCCGGAAGACCTTCTGGTTGTGGATGGCCTGGTCTGGTCGGGGTCAATAGCAAATACCAAGGATTCCGGCATATTCACGGGGCGTGACCCGCACACCGGCCAGATCAAGAGCGAGTTTCCGCCCGATGTGGATACTTACTGGTTTCACCACCGGTGCTACCGAAGTAAGGCGACCGACCGGTACTTGTTGCCATCGAGAACGGGCATTGAATTCATCGACTTCGGCTCGAAACACTGGACTACGAACCATTGGGTCCGCGGCGGATGCATCTATGGCATCATGCCTTGTAACGGCTTGGTTTATGCGCCGCCACATTCCTGCGCCTGTTACATCGAGTCGAAGCTGAACGGATTTTGCGCTCTTGCGCCTGAGGCGCGAGCAGCCAGAGTCCTGCGACGCGCGCCGGACGAAGACAGACTGCAACGCGGTCCGGCCTATGGGCAGCCTGCACAAGACCTATCCGCATCGCAGCGGCAGGACGACTGGCCGACCTATCGTCATGATCCAGCTCGCAGCGGCTTCACGAAAACGCCCATTCCGGCGGCTTTGCAGCATGCCTGGCAAAGAGATTTGGGCGG
>CAZPJZ010000535.1:0-2555 GCA_964586995.1 uncultured Pirellulales bacterium
CTCGCCACGAGTACCGGCAGACGCCGCCTCAGCCATAAGCGAATTTGCCGGCGACAAGAACCTTTCCAGCCTCGTCAACAATCTTCACGCCGGGGGCGGCCGGTTGCCTGCCGTCCTTGGTTATTTGCCGGACGCCGTACTCTTCGCCTGCCTGGCCAGTGATGGATAGACCTATTGACACTACCGCGCCGCTTCGCTGGACGGCGGGCTTAATCAGCAGCGGCGGACCGACCCGAAGCATGGTTGTCTGGTGATTCTCCACTTTGATTTGTGCCAGCTCACCCCAAGGCCCGGTCGTTTCGAGCTGCCAGGTGCCGCCATTTTCCTTTTTGATTACGCGCAGGCGCTGCGGCCTGCTGGGTCGGGCAGGAACCACGGCAGGCCCTGAGTCTGAGCCAATATGCGCCCCACTTAGCCAGCCGGTGCGAAGCTGCAAAGAAGCGGTTGCGCCGCCGGCATCAACCTCAATGTAGCCTTTCTGCCGCGTGTAGAAATAAAATCCAACAAGAGCCGCCGCTATAATAGCGAGCGAAATCAAGATGTCTTTTCTCTTCATATTGGCTGACCTCAGACAAATTCAGCTTATGGCGATACCGCCGTAGAAATTCTCAATTCCTGTAAACTTAGACGCTGAAAAAGCCCATGTCGTTACCTGCTTTTTTAGGTTTTTCCATAGAGTCAATGAATCTGCATCGGTATTCTTATGTTAACAAAGCTATGGTGAATGTACAGGATAAAACCGTGATCTGCACGATTTTTGGCGGTAGGGGGCGTTGTCTTTTCGTGGGAATAAGGTAGAATGTATTTTACAAAGCCTTGCTATGTCAAGTTTTCAGGTAACTTATGGAAGAAAAAACCGAGCGCCTATTGCGGCTACTGCCTTCAGTTGAGAGCCTTTTGAAAGACGCGGCTCTGGCAAGCTTTGCCGACAAGGTCGGCAGAAAGGTACTTGCTAACTGTGTCCGTGAAGCAGTTGACGAAGTTCGAGGTCTGCTTGTTGCTGGAAAAATGCCCGAGAAGAACGCTGATACAATTTATCAAGAGATTGTAACTGCTGCGGAGCTGCGCGCCAAAGCAATCACCAGGCCGCACTATGGAAGGGTCGTCAACGCAACGGGCATAATTTTGCACACCGGTCTCGGTAGGGCGGTCCTTCCGGGGCCTGCGCTTCGGCAGATACAGGATGAGCTTTCGGGATATTCGCTGCTGCAGGTGGATATAGAAACGGGCAAGCGGTCAAAGCGAGATGAGTGCATAGAGCGGCTTCTACAGCAGTTGACAGGCGCTGAGGCCGCCACTATTGTCAACAATAATGCGGCTGCTACCGCCATCGTACTGAATACCGTCGGCAAGGGCAAAGAAGTAATCGTTTCTCGTGGGCAACTGGTGGAGATTGGCGGTTCGTTCCGCCTGCCGGAGGTCATGGCTTTTAGCGGGGCCGAGCTTGTTGAAGTGGGGACCACGAACAAGACGCACGCACGCGATTATGTTAATGCCATCACCGAAAATACCGCTGCAATTCTACGTGTGCATCCGAGCAACTACAAGATTCAGGGATTTACTTCGGAAGTCGCGATTGAAGAACTTGTCCAGATCGCGCACGAACACGGGCTGATTATGATAGACGATGTTGGGGCAGGGGCGCTTATTGATTTTTCGCAGTTTGGGTTTGAGCCTGAGCCGACGCTGCCGGAATCTATCCGCAAGGGCGCCGACATCGTTACCAGCAGCGGTGATAAGCTTATAGGCGCTTCGCAGGCGGGAATTATTCTTGGCAAAGCTAAGTTGATAGATGCGATACGCAAGAATCAATTCGCCAGGATTGTTCGGCCAGGGAAACTTACGCTCGCAGCGCTGGAGGCGACCTTGAAGCTTTTCCTGGATGAAAGCGTTGCTCTTGCCGAAGTTCCGACTCTGCAAATGCTCAGGCGGAATTTGTCCGAAATCACCAGCCAGGCAGAACGCATAGCTTCGCAGGTGCGCCAGGGTATCTCCAAGGCCGCTGTCACGACTGCACCAGGTTTTTCGCAGATGGGAAGCGGTTCTTTGCCCACACAAAACCTTGCGACAATACTGGTTGTGGTCGAGGCGGAGAAAATTGGCGCCGCGCAATTGGCGAATCGGCTTCGGCACTATAGTACCCCCATCTTCGCGCGAATTCAAAACGACCAGGTTCTTATCGACCCTCGTACACTGCGCAAAGGCGATGAAGAAATACTGGTTGAAGCGCTCGTTGAGGCTCTTGGCCAGTCGGAATAAGTTATGCCCGTAGCACAAAAGAATATCACGCTCGGCACGGCAGGCCACATTGATCACGGAAAGACGGCGCTTGTGAAACTTCTCACAGGCTGCGAGACGGATCGCCTGAAAATCGAGAAGGAACGCGGAATGTCCATAGAGCTTGGCTTTGCGCCGTGTATGCTCGCCGAGATGGAGGTGGGTATTGTCGACGTCCCCGGCCACGAGAATTTTATAAAGACGATGGTCGCAGGCGCAACAGGCATCGACGGCGTGATTTTGGTGATTGCCGCCGATGATGGCGTGATGCCACAGAC
>CAZPJZ010000536.1:0-2553 GCA_964586995.1 uncultured Pirellulales bacterium
GCAGGGCTATCTTGCCGAGCTGCTGTCCCGCTTCCATTCTGGCCATTGCTTCTCGCACACTTTCCAGCGACTTCACCGAATCGATGACGGGCTTCAGCCTGGCAGCCGAGACTGCTCGCAGCATCCGGCGAAAATCCTCGTTCGAGCCCATGGTCGAACCCATAATCGTTAGCTGGTTCCAATAGAGCGTTCGCAGGTCGCACTCGGCCTTAGGCCCCGTGGTCACACCGCACAGCACGATTTTTCCGCTGGGCCGGACCGCCGCAAAGTCAATTGGCCAAGTCGCCGCCCCGACGGTATCAATAACAACATCGACACCGCGTCCGGACGTAACGTCTCTTACCTGTCGGCCTACATCAGCCACAACCGTATAGTTAATTATGTGGTCTGCCCCTGTTTGTTCGGCCAAGGCCAATTTTTTCTCCGATGACGAGGTAACTATCACTTCGGCGCCGGCCAGCTTGGCTAACTGAAGGGCACTAAGGGCCACACCGCCTCCGATGCCATGGATCAAGACGGTATGGCCGGGCTGAATCTGTGCGCGTGTCAAGAGCATCCGCCAGGCCGTCACGTACGATAGTGCAAAAACGCCTGCCTCATCAAAATTCATGTGGCCAGGCTTGGGGAAAACGTTTCTGGCCGGCACGGCAACCCGCTCCGCGAATGTGCCCGGCCGGCTCATCCCCACGATTCCAAACTGCGGGCACTCGCTCTGCTGGCCGCGATCACAATACTCACAAGAGCCACAGCTCAGGCCCGGATTCAAGATCACCTCATCACCCACTTTCAGAGCCGTAACCTTCGCTCCTATTTCCACCACCACCCCTGCCGCGTCGCAGCCCAGCACATGGGGCATAGCCAGGCTTAGGCCGGGTCTCCCCCTTCGGACCCAGATATCCAGATGGTTCAGCCCGGCAGAATGGACTTCCAATAGGACTTCATCCGCAGCCGGCTCGGACTCCGGCATCTGTCTGACCTGCACCCGGTCGAGCCCTCCATGCTCGCTAATTACGGCAGCTCTCATTTCGATGCACCTCCATTTGCTCCTGACAATAACACGATGCTCCGCACGGTCGACCGCATCAACGCAGCAGATGCGCATAGGCACAACACGGTCCGCGGTAAGCTTAAACACCACAGAATATTTGACAACGATTCTCTGAGATAACCTCCCGTACGTTACCCCGGGACCTTAAACGCAATGTAACCGGCCATAGCCTATCTGGCAAGCCCTAAATGCGGTTCCACCGTGCAGCTTGCGGCGGCGTGAGATTCGCTTATAATGGCCGGCAAAAGCCGGCTCGACATAGCATGGATGATATACAGCGAGAATTAGCTGCCATTGAGGCTCAACTCACTCCGGGAAGATTCCACAGACAGATTGTGGCCAGCGCGCCGCTGCTTTTTGCCGCCGGTGGCATGATAACCGGCTTCCTGCTGCAACACGTTCTGGCCTGGCCGGTCTGGCTCTGGCTCAGCCTACTGGCCCTCTGCGCAATAGTCGCTTCCTTGTTCTTTGCCATCCAAAAAGGAGCTGGTCTACCACACGCTGCCGCTTACGTGAGCCTGGTTTGCTTCCTGTGCCTGGGTGCGATTCGGCTGGCGAGCTTCTATCAGCCGGGGCCAAACGATATCCGCAATTGGGTCGGCAACGACCGTACGCTGGCCACCATTGGCGGGCAGATAATAACCGAGCCATACGTAAATAAAAACCCACAATGGCAGTTTTCCCAGTTTACGTATACAGACCCAACCAGCAGTTTCTATCTTAAGCTAACCGAAGTGCAGACGGCTGCCGGCTGGGTAAAGGCAGGCGGGACGGTGCGAGTACAGGTGGATGAGCCTGTGCTGGATCTAAAGGCGGGTGATTACATACAAGCGTACTGTTGGCTGGATAGATTCGAAGAGCCCACCAACCCGGGCCAGTTCAACACGGCTCGATACCTGGCGCGCAAGAATGTCTTTATTGCAGCGTCCATTAGAACGCGGGATGCCATCAAGCTGCAGCCGGCTCATCACAGGGGCGCTCTGACGTGGCTGCGAAGCAAGCTCAGGGAACACGTCACGCAGGCTCTCCTGGGCGGCGTCTCGCCGGAGGATCCAACCGCCGCTCTGCTGCAAGCTCTGCTGTTGGGCTATCGAGGTAATATCGACAACCGGATTTATGAGGCCTTTCGCAAAACGGGCCTGTTGCACTTCATCAGTCTGTCCGGACTGCACCTGGGCATTCTCGTGGGCAGCGTATGGTATCTGTGCAAAGTGGCGGGCCTGATGAAACGTGCGCGGGCGATGGTCTGCATCATGGCGATAGCGGTGTTTTTACTGATTGTCCCGCCGAGAGCACCGACGGTACGAGCAGCTATCATTGGCTGGGTCTTCTGCGCATCGTTTTTGTTTCGCCGACAGCCCAATTCGCTCAACACCCTGTCGTTGGCGGCCATAATTCTCCTGCTCATACGGCCGACACAGCTTTTCGAGGCCGGCTGGCAGCTCTCATTCGCCACAGTGCTCGGGATCGTGCTTTTGTCCGACCGGATTAACTTCTTCATATAT
>CAZPJZ010000537.1:0-2552 GCA_964586995.1 uncultured Pirellulales bacterium
GCTCCGCCCAACGCCATAGTAGTCTTTGGAGCGTCCGGCGACCTGACTCGCAGAAAGCTGCTGGTCAGCATCTTTCAGATTTTCATACAAGATTTGCTCGACGAACGGTTTTGCCTGCTGGGGTGCGGGCGGACAAAGTTGTCGGATGAGGCCTACCGTAAAGCCGCTAAGCAGGCAATACGAGCAAGCATCAGCCATGTGTTGGCAAGAGATTTGAGCCGCTTTGTGCAGAAGCTCTACTATATGGCCGGCGATTACGATGATATCGCTTTTTATGAACGTATCAGAGCCAGGCTCACCGAATTGGATGCAAAACACAACGTTCGTGACAGCCTGGTCTTTTATCTGGCCGTTCCTCCGCTGCTGTACACAACTATCGTGGAAAGGCTCGGCTCAGCCGGGCTGGCCTGCCCCCAAAAACGGGCAGCAAAACGGCAGGTCAAACTGGTTGTGGAGAAACCCTTCGGCAGAGACTTAAAAAGTGCCGCTGAGCTGAACGAGCATATCAGTCGCTGTTTCGACGAATCGCAAATATACCGCATCGACCATTATCTCGGCAAAGAGACCGTTCAGAACATTCTGATGTTTCGGTTCGCCAACACAATTTTCGAGCCGGTCTGGAACCGCAACTACATCGACAGCGTGCAAATAACAATCGCCGAGGCAATCGGCGTTGAGCACCGGGCAAGTTATTACGACACGGCCGGCGCCCTTCGGGATATATTTCAAAATCACATGCTGCAAATGCTCGCCCTGGTGGCGATGGAGGCGCCTGCGTCATTTGAAGCCGATAGCATACGCGACGAAAAAGTCAAGCTGTTGCGTTCGATTCGCCCGATCAATCCGGACCGGTTGGACCGCTCCATCGTGCGCGGACAATACGGCTTGGGGTTGATAAATGGTAAGGAAGTTGTCGGCTATCGAGCCGAACCCGGTGTAGCGGCCCAGTCCAAGACCGAGACGTTTGTCGCGGCCAAGCTGTTCATAGACAATTGGCGCTGGAGAGGCGTACCTTTCTATCTGCGCACGGGCAAAAGACTCGCCAGGAAGAATACCGAGATCGCTATCATCTTCAAAGAGGTGCCGCATTCCATGTTCGTCTCGGCGGGGTTGGAGGATATTCCGCCGAACGTCCTCGTGCTGCGGATACAGCCGGAAGAAGGAATATCCCTGAGCTTCCAGGCCAAGCGTCCCGGCTCAAAAATCTGCATGAGCACACTGAATATGAATTTCAATTACCGCAGCGTCTTCCTTGTCGATATGCCTGAAGCATATCAGAGGCTGCTGTTAGATTGTATGGTGGGCGACCAGACACTATTCACGCGTTATGACGCGGTCCAGATGTCATGGGAACTATTGACGCCTGTGCTGGAGGCCTGGCAAAAAGATGAATCAGGCCCCCATATCTATGCTGCCGGCAGTGACAGCTTTCCGCAGGCCGACGCCCTTATTGAATCCGACGGCCGAAAGTGGCGAAAGCTTTCGCAAATCTGACCACGGCAGCAGAAGTCGCGTATCGCTCAGGGCCCATTGCTTTGCGATTTGCCGCCAGGCATTTTATCAGCAGTCTGTTTGTACTGGTCGAATAGCCCGCCTATATTTGCCGCTTTCGCATCGCCGGCGTGAATCACGACCCGATAGCGCAAGGTGAGCTTCTCGCCTTTGGCCAGGTCTAAACGGCCATCTTCGAGCCAGAACATCGGTGTCGGTGAGAAGAATCCGTAGTCGCGAGTGAACCACTTAGACGGGAACCAGCGGTTGGCCGGATACTGCAGGATAGCGATACCTTCAGTAACACTGTCACGGGTGCCCGAGTAATCACACCATGGCGAGGCAACGCCAAACGTACCTTTTTCGCCGGTCTTTCCTTCGGCATTGACCAACGTGCCGCCGGAAGTAACACTCAGCTCAGGCACCACGCGTGCCGCAAAGAGCGAGTGATTGGTCTTTAGTATGTGGATGTCTGTCAGTGGATCAAGCGTGATTTCAAAGTCTATGAGCCGAAGGCTTTCGCTCGGCGCGGTGATAGCGATGCGGCGATGGTCCACGATGATGGGCTTTTGGCCGGGCTGTTGCCACAGACATTTGTCGGTGAAAAGCACGCGTTGCCCGGAAGCTTCGAGAATTTTCGGCCCCAGTGAGGTGATCTGTCCGTGTTCGTTGCTTTCCTGCCAGTAGTTGCCGCCGTTTACTCGGTCGCACCCGAAGAAAAGCGAGTGATGATGCGGGTAAGGCTCGGACGTTTCCGTGGTGAGAGACTTGCCGGACGCCGGTCCATTCACCGGCCAGAAATAGGGGAACTTTTGGGACTTGGCAAACTTATAGCAGGTAAACAGTCTACCGGCAACGGAGACCTCGACCTGATCTTCCGCCAGTTGCGCTGTCATTTTTTGCCCCCGCCCCTGCGGCGGGGATACCTCGGCCAACGACCGCGCGGAAGGAATCGCTCCAAGTGCAAAGACAAGTGCAAATGCCAGAACCTTTTCACATTTTGCCGTTTGGTTTTTCATTGTCTTATAGGTGCCATGGGCCGCGAATCGGCTTGGCCAGCA
>CAZPJZ010000538.1:0-2549 GCA_964586995.1 uncultured Pirellulales bacterium
AATCGCCCAAAATGACCGCCGAAACGGCTCCGGCACCATTTTAGCGCGGTGCGAAGCTGCCAATTTGACATTTTTCTCTCCTTTTGTAGCACGGGGTTGTCGCAGGCAGGGAAATCCTGTAGACTGACGCTACCTTTACGATCTTATCCTGAATATGAGGGGTAACAATGGCAGACAACAAAGACAACCTAAGACTGGATATTCTGCCTGCACAAATTCGCCAGCCGTTGGTATTCTTTGCCGAAAGACTGCGGACGGACCTGGGCGATAATTTGCAGAGCATCACAGTGGTCGGCAGCAGTTTAACGCAGGACTATAGCCCCGGCCAAAGCGATATCAACACGGTGCTGGTCGTCGAGGAATTCTCACTGGGCTGTCTGGAGAGCATAGCTGGCCTGGCAAAACCAATGAGCAAAAAGAATATCTCCGTGCCGCTTCTTATGACACCGGCCTACATTGAACGCTCGCTGGACGTGTTCGGCGTGGAATTTCTGGATTTTCAGTTGATCCACCGAACCATTCTGGGAAGCGACCCCTTTGCGGTCCTTAGCTTCGAGAAGAGAGACGTTCGGCTGCAGTGCGAGCGGGAACTGAAGGCAATGCTAATCAGATTGAGACAGGGCTATATTGCGGCAGCAGCCACCAAGAAGCTGGTACGTGACGTCATCATCGCCGCCGCAAAAGCAATGGCGCCACTTTTGCGGGCTATGCTCTGGCTTAGAGACATCGACCGCCCAGCCGAGACCGAGCATACCCTCAAAAAAGCTGCCGATGAGTTCTCCGTCAGAATGGACCCAATCATAACCGCAGGCAACTGGCGCCATGAAAAAGTCCGTCTAAAAGACACCGAGGTCAAAGACGTGTTCGAGACAGTCTACGCAACCATCGACCAAATTGCCGCTGCAGTAGATAAGCTTGAGGTCTGACATGCGACGAATCTTTTTGACACTCACCGCCGTATTAGCGCTGGTTTGTCTGGGTGGCGCAGCAGCATCGGCCCAAGTCGACCTGCCTATGCCGCGCCACTACGTCGAAGATTACGCCAACGTCATAGACCCCGCCCAGGAGCAATCTCTAAACGGCATCCTGCAAGAGCTTGAGCAGAAAACCGGCGCACAGTATATCGTTCTGACAGTTGAAACAACCGGCGGAATCCCCATCGAGGAGTTCTCAATCAAACTGGCGGGAAAATGGAAGCTCGGCCAAAAAGGCAAAGATAACGGAATGCTCTTTGTCATCGCGGTCAAGGACAGAGAATACCGCTTTGAGGTCGGCTACGGATTGGAGGGATTCATCACCGATCAGTATTGCGGCCGAATCGGCAGAGAGGTCCTTGTGCCGTATCTGAAAAAAGGCGATTTCAGCACTGGGATCCTTCAGGCCAACGCGCAGGTCGCACAGAAGATCGCCGCCGAATCCGGTGTGACTTTGAGCGGTATGCCCAAGCTAACGCAGCCGCCCCAAGAACACCCAACCTCAGGCCTACCGTGCTGCTGTGCCGTGCTGCCGCTCTTGGTCATTCTGCTTCTGCTGGGCGGCCTCGGCAGGGGAATGGGCTGGTGGTTCTTCCTGCCCTTTATGTTAGGTGGATTCGGCAGCCCCGGCGGCTATGGCAGAAGCGGCTCATTCGGAGGCGGAAGCTTCGGCGGAGGCTTCGGCGGATTCGGCGGGGGCCTGGGCGGCGGATTCGGTGGAGGCGGCGCAAGCGGAAGATGGTAGCGAACAAAAACCAAATATCAAAAATAGAAAGTCAAAACTGTGGAGTCTGCCTGCGCCGGACGAGGGTTCGCGCAAGGCGGAGTCCCTTCCTTAGTTTTGCTGTTTGCATTTTGACTTTTGATTTTCCCATGGGAGGCATTAGAAAATGAAAAGGCTGGGTCAAACATGGGTCGCCCTGATCATCGTCTTAGTCGTTATTCTGCTGATCGGGCTGGCAGTTTTTGGATGGTATATCGGCGGTTACAACAAGGCGGTTCGACTTAAGGAGGCAACAAACACCGCCTGGGCGAACGTCGATGCCGTGCTGCAGCGCCGGCTCGACCTGATACCAAACCTCGTTGAGACCGTCAAGGGTTATGCCCAACACGAAAAAGAGCTATTCGAAAATATCGCCAAATCCAGAGAGAAGTACTTCCAGGCAGGGACAGTAGCAGGCAAGATTGAGGCTTCCAATGAGCTTAGCGGCTTTCTGTCGCGCCTGTTGATGCTTCAAGAAAATTACCCGCAGCTAAAGGCCAGTGACAACTTCCGGGACCTGCAGGTGGCTCTCGAAGGTACGGAGAACCGCATAGCCGTCGCCCGAACCAGGTATAATGAAGCAGCCAGGGAATTGAACTCTTATGCCAAGGAGTTCTTCGGCAAATTCTTCTGTAAGAAGGCAGGCGTCGAACCGGTCGACTACTTCGAGGCCACGGAAAAGGCCAGGACCGAAGTTCCAAAGGTTGAATTTTAAGACCGTTCTGGCCGCCACGTTTAAGGCCTACAGTTAGCCACAGAGGACACAGACGCCGTCCCTTCGGAAGGCCCAGGCCAGGCTGTGATGCGGAATC
>CAZPJZ010000539.1:0-2547 GCA_964586995.1 uncultured Pirellulales bacterium
TCCACGCGGGCCGAGTCGCTGATGCACCGGGCCTGGGGCGGTGACTTAATCGGCATGACCGCCATGCCGGAAGCCAAGCTGGCCCGAGAGGCCCAGATGTGCTATGCCCTGGTGGCGCTGGCTAGTGACTACGACTGCTGGCGACCACACCACCAGAGAAGCAAGCAATCTTTGCTGCAAGAGATAATGGCAAATCTGCAAGCGGCAACGAACAATTGCCTGAAGCTAATAAAGGCTGCCTTGACCGGCGAGCTGAAACTGGTCAGCGAGGATTGTCCGTGCAGAAAGAGTCTGGAGCTGGCCGTGTGGACGGACAGGAATCAGATCGCTGCCACCGAGACAGAGACACTGAAAGTCCTGTTTGAATAGTCTGAGGTCTTGACTGCGGGCTTGCTGCCGGTATAGTGGCAGGGAAGTTTCGCCGGTGTTCAAAACTGAAGCAGTTGGAAAGGATACCAGAATGAAAGGACTCATCCTGAAGGCGTTGGCTTTAACGGTAGGCGTTTTTGTCGTGCTCGGCGCGGGCTGTCAGACGCAAGAATCGCCGGACGCAAAGAAGAGCCGACTCATTGCTGCCGAGAATATGCGTTTAGAGAAGGAGTTGGCCCAGCGTGGTAAAGAAATTGAGAGGCTCAAAACGCAGCACGACAAACAGATGAAGCAGCAGCAGGAGCAGTTGACAAAGTGCCTGGAGCGTAGAGCAGCTTTGGAAAAGCAGCTTCAGGAAAACGTCAAAGAGCAGGTGGAGAGCGTTTTGACTGCGGTGGTAGAGGAAAACGCGAAATTGCAGCAGGAGATCAAACAGCTTAAAGCCGAAATTGAAAAGCTGCGGGGGCAAACTCAAGCCGAGCCCAAGCCGCCGGAAGCGCCTTAAAGACTCTGCGGAAGAATGCTAACCAGTGCGTTCGCACGCCTTGAGCGTGGGCTTTGCACAATCAGGCGGATCTTGCTGCGGGTGACGTTTTTGCAGTGCCGCCGCGACGAGTCCCACAAACATCGGCTGTGGCCGCAGTGGACGCGAGGTCAAACACGGATGCGCCTGAGTGCCCATGAAGAACGGGTGGGACGGAATTTCCAGGATTTGCATAATTGGCTGGTTGGGGGCCTTGCCGGAGAATACCAGGCCGGCGTTTTCCAGCATTTCGACGTAGCGCGGGTCCGCCTCGTAGCGGTGCCGAAAGCGCATCCTGACGGAGTCTTTCTTTCCAAATAATTTCCACGCCAGCGTCTGGGGCTTTAGCTCGATGTCGTGTCCGCCCAGGCGCATGTTTCCGCCCAGGCCTTCTATTTCCTTCTGCTCGGGCAGTATGCCGATTACCGGCTCAGGACAGTCCGGCTCAATCTCCGTGCTGTTTGCCCGTTTTAGGCCGCATACGTTGCGCGCAAATTCGACCACCGCCATCTGGAATCCGAAGCACAGGCCCAGATAGGGCAGTTTGTTTTCTCTGGCGTATTTTATGCCGGCGATCTTGCCTTCTGCGCCGCGGGTGCCAAAGCCGCCGGGGACGATAATTCCGTCAACGTCGGCCAGATGCTCGGCGGCGTTGTCATCGGTGAGGCCCGTCGTTTCGATCCACTTAATTTTTGCCTTGCAGCCCAGTGCGATGCCCGCGTGCTCGAGGGCGTTGATGATAGAGGCATAGCTGTCGCGCACGGCGGTGTATTTGCCGGTGATGCCGATGGTCAGGTCGCGGTCGATGGTCTCAATTTTGTCGGTGAAGTCGCACCACCTGCCCCATGCCTTGCGTTCGTGGCGAAGATTAATTCTGTCCTCGATTTTCAATAGTCGCAGCACCGCAAAATCCAGGCCCGCGTCTCTGAGCATGGCGGGTATCATATAGATGCTGGCGGAGTCCGGCACACTGACGACTCTTTCCAGCGGGACGTTGCTGTACACGCTGATTTTTTGCCGGGCTTTCTCGTTGACGGGGTTGCTTGCCCTGCAGGCGATGATGTCCGGCTGGATGCCGCATTGCATGAGCTGCCTGATGCCTAATTGTGCGGCCTTTGATTTTTGCTCGCCGAGCGTTGGCGGCTCCAGGATATAGGTTAGAGCCACAAAGCAGCTACTGTTGGGCCCTTCTTCGTAGGCCAGCTCGCGCATGGCTTCGATGAAATAGGCGTTTTCCAGGTCGCCCACCGTGCCGCCGATCTCGACGAATATCACATCGGCGTCGCTGTCAACTGCCAACTGGCGAAGTTTCAGCTTGACCTCGCCGGTGACATGCGGGATCATTTGCACGTCCCTGCCGAGATAATCGCCGTGTCGCTCTTTGTGCAGAATGGCGCTAAATATCTGCCCGCTGGTGGCGAAGTTTGCTCTGGTCAGGTCCTGGTCGAGCATTCGCTCGTAGGTGCCCAGGTCCATGTCGGTTTCCATGCCGTCGTCCAGCACGAAAACCTCGCCGTGGCGGAAGGGATTGAGCGTACCGGAGTCGATGTTCAGATACCCTTCGAGCTTTATTGGCGCGACTTTAAGGCCCTTATCCTGCAGGAGCTTAGCCAGGCAGGATGAAAATATGCCTTTACCCAAGCCGCTCATCACCG
>CAZPJZ010000540.1:0-2546 GCA_964586995.1 uncultured Pirellulales bacterium
CTAGCCGAGTTGCGGGCCAAATCCTTGCCGCCGTGGCAGTCAGACTCGGCCCCGCCCGGCTCATCGACAATATCCTGGTGGACGCAGACAAAAAGTAGGATATAATAATTGCTGAATTTGAAGATAACATAAGGCAACCTGAGCGCGTACTCTGAGAACCAACAATCATGCTGACAAAGTTGCTAAAAGGTAAGTTGCATGGAGCCACGGTGACCGAGGCGAAGCTGCACTACACGGGCAGCGTAGCGATAGACTCTGTGCTGATGGAAGCCGCCGGGATTATGCCCTACGAGGTGGTCTTGATCTCCGATTTGACCAATGGCCATAGACTGGAGACTTATGCCGTTCCTGCCGAGGCCAATTCCGGGCGAATTGCAGTGCTCGGAGCAGCGGCCCATCTGATCAAGCCAAAAGATCGGATCATCGTGTTTAGCTTCGGTTATTACACGGCCGAAGAAGCCGGAAAAATTAGGCCACAAATTGTCTTCCTTGACGATAATAACAAAATCACAAAGAGCAAGTGATAACCATCGCGGCGGTACGCGCGCAACGAGGTGCAAGACACGAAGTAGATGCATCCTGAACTGTTTGAGATACCGCTGATCCATGTGACGCTCAAGAGCTACGGGCTGATGATGGTCATCGGGTTTCTGGCCGCGGTGACCGCGATCAGGTACCTCAGCCGGGACATCACGCCCGATCCTCAGCACATCACCAACGCCGCTTTGTACTCTTTGGTTGCCGGTGTGCTTGGCGCCCGGCTATTCTACGTCATCCACCATTTTGACCAGTACCGGGGCGACTTGCTGTCGGTCTTTGCCATCTGGCAGGGCGGCCTGGAGCTTCTGGGCGGCGTCATTTTGGCCATTGCGGTCATCTTCTTCTACCTGGTGTACCACAAGCTGCCCATCCGCGAGTATCTGGATATCTTAGCGATCGGCCTGGTGCTGGCGTTGGCGTTCGGCCGGATCGGCTGCTTTCTCAACGGCTGCTGTTTCGGAAAGCCCACGGACTTACCATGGGGCGTGCGTTTCCCGTACGCGTCATTCGCCTACCGCAGCCAGGTTGAGCCGGATCCCGCCAGAAATCGGGCGCAGCCCCACATGGAATTGCCCGATGGGTTCTTCAGCTACGCCTACAACAACGGCCAGAGCAGAATCTTGAAATCATACGGCGAACTGACCGAAGAGCAGAAAAGGATGCTCAAAGAAAGCGACAAGCTCCGTTCTCTGCCCGTGCATCCCACCCAGCTATATTCGTCCGCCGCCGGAGTCGTGCTGGCTCTGGTCCTTTACGTTTTCTGGCGGCGAGCGAAAAATGCCCGCCAGAGCAAGAACACGTCTAAAATATTCATCAAGCCCGGCTGCACGTTCAGCTTGATGTTCATCCTCTACGGCATAGTGCGGTTCTTCTTGGAGTTTCTGCGTGATGATAATCCCTTTGAATTTGATAGCATGACCATCTCGCAGATTATCGCCATCGGCTTGATTGTGGCAGGCTTTGCGTTGATGCTGCTATTTCACCGCGTGCACATCCGCTGGCCAAGGCGTTAATGTTCGTTCCCTACCAGCCACGCCACTCTGAAATCGCTCTGGCCGCCATGACAATGGTAAGGCCCACAAGCAGCACGGCGATGATAACCGTGATGCCCCAGACAATTATGATGGCTGCTCGTCGACTCGTCTCTTTGACTTCGCGAAGCTCTTCAACGTCGTCCCGAAAACGCGCTATGACTTCATAGCACCACCAGGCGCCCAGCACATACAGAGCAAACATGGCAAGGATCGGTAAATACAACATATCCGATATCCACCCGGCATACTGGCCGCAAACGGTCACGATCATACCAGATTCGGGACAAACTATCCATCGTGCAAATGTCCACTCTTTTGCGTGAATTGCAGCCCGATGGGTAGAATGGTGGCTACCATATCGCGCGGCGAAAGTGGACAGGGCGGGCGGTTTTTTGTTTTCCAAATGCAACGATACGGCTTTGAGAGCCGTCTAAGTAAGTAGAGGCGTGATGCAAAAAGCTCGATCTGACAGATAGGAGCAAAATCATGAAACGCATAATGCTACTGTTAGGGACGGTGGGCGTCCTTTCAATTGTTGCACTGGCAATCGCCAAAGCCAACGAGCCCGATGGGCCGAGAGATTTGGCCGCGCAAGTCAAAAGGCTCAAGAACGAGGTAGACTTGGTGCAGTCGCGCCTGGCCAAGCTTGAGAAACAGGTCAGTGAACTGGCTAATCTGATGAAGGCATATCCATCGGCCGCCGTGCCGGAGGGCTGGAAGCCCTTCCAATTCAATGGCCTGACATACTACCTCGTGCCGGTAAAAGAAAAGCCTGCGACGCCCAACTCGCCGCAAAAATAGTGTCCGTCTTCGTTGCGGCGGCTGGTCTCAGTAGAAAGATCGCGATCAGCAGGGCAAGAATGGCAATCACGACCAGTAGCTCGATTAGTGTGAACGCCGCCGCGCCATGCTTGTCATGTCGAGCGCAGCGTAGCGCAGTCGAGACATCTGGCCCCGGACGCTGACGGCCTT
>CAZPJZ010000541.1:0-2546 GCA_964586995.1 uncultured Pirellulales bacterium
GCGATCAATTTATCGTACTTATCTTTGACGGCGCTTGTCATATCTGTTGCTATGATGCCGGGGCTAACCTCAAACACGCCGATGCCATACTCGGCAAGCCTATCGGCGTAGAGCCTTGTCATCATACTAACGCCTGCCTTGCTTATACAGTATTCACCGCGAGATGGCGAACTTGTATATGCCGAGATTGAGCCGACATTTACGATCCGAAAAATTCGCTCAGGGTGTTGCCTTTTCTGCACGATCATCCAGTTGGCCACCTGCTGGGTCAGAAAGTAAGGCCCTTTAAGGTTTATTGCCATCACCCTGTCGTAGCTCTCTTCCGTGGCCTCCAGAATATCCATCCGCGCAAGCGGCGCCACACCGGCATTATTTACCAGCAAATCGCATCTGCCAAAGCTGCTCTTGGCTGCATCAACCAGACGCCTGCGGTTATCGTGCTTACTAATGTCCCCGGGCACAAACTCACACCGTGCACCGAGCTGCTGGATTTCCTTTTGCGTGTCCGGCTGCGGCTTAACGCGGTTGATAACCAAATCATAGCCAAGTGATGCTAACTCTTTTGCGATGGCGCGTCCTATGCCGCGGCCAGCGCCGGTAACAATCGCTACGGGACGGTCCGTCATTACTCATCCCCTGCCAAAAATTGGTTTATTTCTTTGGCCGCTTTCATCCCATCGGCGACGGCTGCAACTACTGTCGAAGGCCCTCTGACCAGGTCGCCGCCGGCAAAAACTCCAGAGCGAGAGGTCGCCATTGTCCCACCTTTTGTCTGAATAAGTCCGTCTTTAAATTCAACGCCCGGCAAAATTTTCTCAAGCTCCTCAGGAGGCTTTTGGCCTATCGCTTCTACCACTACATCCATATCAAGCTCATACGCGCTTGTGCGTATAGCCTCCGGCCTACGCCTACCCGACACATCCGGCTCACCCAGTTTAGTCGGACAGAGCTTTATGCCCGTCAGCTTGCCGCCGCGCTCGATGTATTCAAGCGGCTGGGTCAATATCAGAAAGTGCACGCCCTGGCTCATCGCCCGGTCGCGCTCGCGGCTCCAGGCCGGCATCTCCTTGAACGACCGGCGATATATGACATAAACGTCCCTGGCACCCAGTTGCCTGGCAGTTGTCGCGACATCCATAGCGGTATTACCGCCGCCTATCACCGCGACCGATTTGCCGGCGAGGTCCAACCGCCCAGACTCTTTAGCCGCTGCAAGAAACTCCATCGCTCCAAATAACCCTGAAAGTTTTCTGCTATTGATACTTTCGGATTCCGCCAGGCCCAGACCGATGAAGGCAGCGTCAAAACCTTCCGACAGAATCGCATCCAGATTGAAGTCGGCGCCCAGCTCTCTGCCGAGACGCTTTATCAGCCGTTCGCCGGGGACATCCGCAAATGTCGCTGCAATCTCCTGCTCAAGCGAATCGCTGTATCGACCCGATGGGATCGCAGATGCGATCAGGCCGCCCATCTCGGCATTTTTGTCGAAGATTGTCACGGTATGTCCGGCCTCCAGCAGCCTGGCCGCACAGGATAGACCCGCTGGGCCAGCGCCAATTATAGCTATTTGCTTGGTACTGGCTCTTTTCGGCACCTGCAATTTCGACCAGCCGTTTTTGTTGGCCTTTTCTGCCAGATACCTCTGGACGTCGGCGATAGGCAGCGGACCGTCACCGATGAACCGCTGCAGGCAGTTTCCCTGGCACTGCTGCTCGACCGGGCACAGCCAGGCGCACACTTCGGGAAAGACATTTGCCTGCCTTAGAACTTCATAAGCGGCCCGGTCATCACCGTCCAGGAATAGGCTGATGAATTTCGGTATATCAACACCCGCCGGGCACGCCAACTGGCAGGTAGGCTCCTGGCACCTGCGGCAGGCCTGCGCGAGTCTTGCAAGATTGTCTCTGTCACTCATCCTACCGAGCCTGAATATGGGCCCATAAACCTCGTTGTCTCGCACCACGCAGCCGGTCATTCCGCCATCGCGCATTATCTGCGTACAGGCGCTGCAACCTACACAGACTTTCTCCGGGAACATTTTGCTGTGAATTAAGATGTCCCTGGCAAAATCCGGATAGGCAAACGCCATTCGCCCGGCGCCAGCCAGAGTCACCAGGCCGCTCGCCTTATTTGCCGCCGCCACATTGGCAAGAAGTGTCCGCAGCCAGCTGTAGCCGGTGCCGACAATTGCCAGGTCGGGAAATTGCTTCTGAATCTCCCCTACCAGATTCATAAGCCTGACGACGCCCAACAGCGGATGCTCCGGCTCTTCGTAGCCACCAACTATCGGCTCATTGAAAGGCCTACCTATGTGCGGATTGTAATACGGATTCGCCGCGGTGATATTTATCAGCTTGACGCCGCGCTGCCTCAAAAGCTCAATCAGTTTCTTCGGCTCGGTCAAATCGGGCTTGGTGTAATCATTCTTGTCGACGCCCCAGCCGTAAGGATAAGGTATGCCGTCATAGATGCCTAGGCGTGTAACGATAGATTTGTCTTTGCCAAGCTCATTGCGAATCTTATCCATAACATCCAGCAAAAATCTG
>CAZPJZ010000542.1:0-2542 GCA_964586995.1 uncultured Pirellulales bacterium
CAGTAGTTGATAATCCGGTGGGCGAATATGACATCGTACGCACGATGCGAGCCAGTATCTGCATACTCGGCCCACTGCTGGCCCGATGCGGGCGAGCCGAGGTTTCGATGCCCGGCGGCTGCGCAATCGGGGATAGACCAATCAACATTCATTTAAGGGGTTTGCGCCAGCTCGGTGCACGGATCCAGCTAAAGAACGGCTACATCGTGGCCTCGGCGCCAAATGGTTTGGTAGGCAAGGACATCTTTCTCGGAGGTCCGTTCGGCTCGACCGTTCTGGGAACGGCAAACGTGCTCATGGCCGCGACGCTGGCAAAGGGCCGAACGACAATCGAATCCGCCGCCTGCGAGCCGGAGATTGTCAATCTGGCAGACTGCCTCAACAAAATGGGTGCCAGGATAAGCGGCATCGGCTCACCGCGCCTGACCATCGATGGAGTCAAGCACCTGCACCCGGCAGATTTCGAGGTAATCCCGGATAGAATTGAAGCTGGAACCTTTATGGTTGCCGCCGCAATAACAAGCGGCCAACTGCGACTGCGCAATTGCAGGCTCGACCACATGATGGCCGTCGTCGACAAGTTGAGAAACATCGGTGTGACCGTCGAGCCGGCAGATGATGGCTGCGTCGTCGCCTGCAATGGACCGATTAAGCCCGCTGACATTACCACCCAGCCGTATCCGGGCTTTCCGACCGACTTGCAGGCTCAATTCATGGCTCTTTTGTCTCTCGCCGATGGCAATAGCATTATCGTCGAAAAAGTTTTTCCCGACAGATTTATGCACGTCGCCGAACTGAATCGCATGGCTGCCGATTTGCGCAAGGAAGGCCCAGCCGTCATTGTTGCAGGCGTAAAGAAATTGATGGCCGCCCCGGTGATGGCTTCGGACTTACGGGCCTCGGCGGCTCTGGTCCTGGCGGGTCTGGCCGCCGAAGGAACCACCACCGTCAACAGGGTCTACCACATCGATCGCGGCTATGAAAGGATCGAAGAAAGACTCAACCCGCTCGGAGCAAAAATCACCAGAGAAAATGTTTAGGAAAATGACATAATAATGCCTCCGATTTCGTGGTGATAAAAGCGGTCAATCGTCTTATCCGTATGCGCCAGACAAAGGGGTGACAAATGAAAAAGCCGGTTAAAGTGCTCAGTATCGTTCTGCTTGTGATTGTGGTCTTAGTTGTTGTCGCGGTGGCGGCGGTCGGCTTGTTTGCTGATAAGGCCCTAAAGGTGGGAATCGAGACCGCTGCGACAAAGGCCTTGACTGTCGGAGTAAGTGTCAGCGGAGTTGACCTGTCGATTATAGGCGGCAAGCTGGCGCTGCAAAATCTGATGGTCGATAATCCATCAGGTTACCAGCATCCCAGACTCCTGGAGCTAAAACATGCTCAGGTGGCAGTTGATATCCGGTCGCTGTTGAGTGATACAGTCAAGATAAAAGATATTAAACTTGACGGCGCCCAGGTAGTTCTTGAGCAAAGAGGTGTTTCGGGCAACAATATCCAGGACATAATGAAGTCGATGCCGTCCGCCCCAAAGACGCAAGAGCCGAATCAGCCGCCGTCCGGCAAGAAGCTGCACATAGACAATCTTGACATCACCAATACAACATTGAAGGCCAAGCTATTGCCTGTGCCCGGAAAAGCCGACACAGTGACACTGCAATTAGCACCTATCAAAATGACCAACCTCGGCAGCGACGAAAAGCTGGATATGGCGGCGCTATCTGGCAAGATTTTGGCAGCCATCGCACAGGGTATCGCCGAACAAGGGGCCGGCGTTCTTCCCGATGATATGGTCAACTCGATGAAATCAACGCTGGCTAAAACCGCAGAGCTCGGTAAGGAGGCCCTTCAGACCGGCACAGACCTCGGCAAGGGGGCTATAAAGACAACCGAAGACCTTACCAAAGGCCTCAAAGGCCTGCTCAAGCCGAAGGAAAAATAATAGCATTGTGATTGGTGGTTGCCGCCGTAGTCGTCTTACGGGTTCTTATCATCCCTGCCAGGGACGGTTCCTCTCGACCTTGCCGGATAAAATGTTCCGGGCGATTATTACGTCTTCTCTAACCTGAAAATCAAACATGCCCGCGCAGATAAAATCAGCACCATTTGCGTAGGCAAACTTGAAGCCTTCCTCCGGATGGATAGCTCCCGCAGCCAAAACCTTAAAGGCAATCCATGGCCTTTTCACGCCTTTCATAAACTCAATAGTCTGCTCGGGGTTTGTGCACCAGATATTGTCGTGCTCCGGCTGTCTCTGGGCCGACCAATAATCGTGGCTATGCAAGGTCTTCATATAGAAGTCAGGCTCTACACCTGCTTTCTCGCACGCAACAGGCACTTCTAAACGATGTCCGCCCACACCCGCCAGCACGCCATTTTCTTTGATACAGGCAAGTGATTCAGCCAGCAGGTCGACACGCCCTTTTTCGACCAGACTATCACCTACGCCGCCCTGTATGTACGCACCAATAGCTCCATTATCAATGGCTCTTTTTATGTCATCTCTGAAGACTTGCAGGTCCTCTTTGCCGGGCTT
>CAZPJZ010000543.1:0-2536 GCA_964586995.1 uncultured Pirellulales bacterium
AGCGCCGGTACGTCGGGCTGGATGCCTCGTGCGTGATAAGCTGCCAGGCTTTGAGCATGAATTCAAATTCAGCGGGGGCCTCATCTCGCCAGCGTTTGAGAGTGTCCTGCCTGGGCGGCTGGTAAAAACTCTGCTGGATTTCTACTACCGAAAAGGTCACGAAGTACTTCGGTCGAGCAACCCCAAACCCGCAACAGCCAACTTTTGTTATTGCCTTACTCATGTGACACCTTTTCGGGCGGTTAGCCCCCGGACCTGTGCCGAGCCTAAGGCTTGCCCACAGGCCCGTCCTGATCCCGGTCGAATGATGGCAGGGCTAACAGGGCGGAACGAAGCAAAATTCCCAAGTGTGTGTTCGCAGTATTCCCATTGCCCCATCGCGGTCGGCAATGCGCCTGGCCGACGCCAAATTCATCCCGGCACAGAGTGTCGAGCCAATCTGAAATGGTTCCGGCGGATCATCATAGTGACCATAGAACACAAAGCGCGGTTGCATGTCCAAAATCAATTTCGTCAGCCGCTTGCTACCGGTGGGGAAATTGTCGCGCAAGCCCTTATTTAGCGGAGCATCGTGCAGAAGCAGGACGTCAATCCGCGATTTTTCCTGCCGCAACTTATCCAGAGAGGGCGGATGCAGATATTTCGCAACACGCTGCTCTGACGGGATCGGGAACTTGCCGAACCGGTACTCCATCCCGCCCAGCGCCGCTACGCGCAGGCTCTCTTTTTCTTTGTGAAATTCGCGCACCGAGCCGGGACCCAGAAAGATAATTCTTCCTGCCGGGTCCACAGCCTTTCCTTCGTTATCTGCCAGGACTGCGAAATTCTCGTGGTTGCCGTGGACGAACCAAGTCTCGATAGGTGCTATCTGCTCGCCCGAGAGATACGGTGCCGCTGGTAGTGCGGGCATCAGCCCGCCAACAAAATGATGGTGGGTCAAGCCCCACCCTACATCTTTTGCGAAATGTTTTTTGGTGGCCTTATCCATCTCGTCGAAAGACCGCCACAGCCCCATATCGCCGGTCTGCAGGACAAGGTCCATGTTCTGTTTTTGCAGCCGCTGCCAGTCCGCACAGAGCTCATACATACCGGCAAGATTTCCGTGGACATCTCCGAAAATGGCTACGATCATACGCCTGCCCCCGACCGCCGAGAAGAGCGACGTTCACTTCTGCTTATTCTGTTCGAGAATCTTTCAGGCAGCGTCAGCTCCGACGATCCGTTCGAGACGGCCTTGTACCCACTGAGCCTCATCATCAAAACCAGTCTTTTTGTAGAAAGAAAATAGACCGCCATACCGGCTGACGACATCGAAGCCGGTACTATGCTGTAATTTGCGCAGGCAGACGGGACAAAGATGCATCGGACGGGAGTCGCTCTCTTTCAGATGATTGGACCCGTTCATCGCGCACTTAAAGTAGATGCAGTGTGTTAATCCGAACATGTGGGCTATTTCATGAACCAGGACCTTACAGCTTCGCCAGAGCAAGGTTTTCTCATAGTTTTCTTCTCGCCTTTGGCCGTAAAACGCTGGATCGTAGCGGGCAAAACTATAGACGCCGACTCGCTCTCGCAGGCTGGCCTGGCCAAATACAAAATTCCACGAAGGCTGCGGATATAGGTCCTCCATCGTTATCGCCATTACGCAGAAGGCATCCTTCGGCAGGCTCTTCCGCAGAATAGCCAATACGTCACCGGTCAAGATTTGCCGTTTGCCGGTGAATGTGTTGATGCGCGTGGTGATGTTCTCGTCGTTGAGCTTCAAAACAGGCAGAATCTGAATCTCCATGGCAAAGTAAGCAGCAGCATACTGTCTCAATGTTTCTGCCAACGGTACGGCTAAGCGTGGGAATTCGCTGAGCGGCTGCAAGTAGATTTTACTTCGGTTCTTGTCTGGGCGGTTCGGTTTTGATCTGACGAAATCCTCGAAGCTCTGCCCCCTTTCCGGATGCTCGGCCAGCCAGTCGCCGCGTTTAGGGATAGGGACAGGCTCGAAGTCCGTACCAGGTTCTAAGGCCTTTCTTAACGTCGCCGGCAGGTGCGCGGTTGGTCCGATGGCCCCGAGTCTATCTTGTTCATCGGGCGGCTTGAAATTCATTGCCAGGCCCATAGACAAAGTCAACAGTAGTGTCACTAACAGACAAAACTGACGGCCAAAATCTTGACGTTTCGGTTTGGAGTTCTGAATTTCTTTCACAGCCGGCAGCCAGTTTTCAACTCGATGCCTGCACGTACAGGACTTCCTGGCTCTGGTCAAAGCAGATAGCCGGGCCGACTGCCACATCTTCTGCACCGAGGCCAATCAGTCGCAGCGGGTTGTAGAAGGCCATTGCAGCCAGCTCATCTGCATTCACGAGTCTGAGCGACGCCAGCCAATTCATACACTGCAGCATGGTGGCTGAAGAACCGACAAGGTATCCCGTTGCAGGGTCGTACAACTGTCCGCTGTCGGTAAGCACGACCTTGTGCCCGGGCAGGCCCGGGGCGGGGTAGCTGCCCGGCGCCAGGCCCGCCAGCGGTGATGCATCGCTTACCA
>CAZPJZ010000544.1:0-2531 GCA_964586995.1 uncultured Pirellulales bacterium
GTCATAAGAATCGGCCGCAGTCTCCTGCGACCGGCTTCTTCTATGGCTTCTCGAAGCGGCATCAAATCTCTGCGACGAAGCAGATTCGTGTGGTCGACAAGAAGAATCGCATTGTTGACCACAATTCCTCCAAGCATAATGCTTCCAATAAAAGACTGAATGTTAAAAGTTGTACCTGTGAGCAAGAGCATCAGGATGACTCCTATCGCAGCCAGCGGCACCGAGAACATCACCACGAAGGGGTCCCGCAAGGACTCGTACTGGCAGGCCATAACCATGTAGACCAGCACCAGTGCCAGGATGCAGCTAAACGTCAGCTCTCGAAATGACTTTTGCTGCTCTTGGTAATCACCACCAAAGGTGATGGCAAAGTCCCGCGGTATCGGCACGTTTCGTAGAAGCTCCCGGATGTCTGAGAGAACCGCGCTCATGCTTCTTCCGCTGATGTCAGCCGACACCCTAATAATACGTTCTTGGTCTTTCCGCTCGACCACTACGGGCCCTCTTCGAGGGCCCACGCTTACAACATTTTTAAGCACGACCGGCTCGCCGTTCGAATTGGCTAAGGTCAGATCCAGAATGTCGCTCAAATTCATCGTTTCGGCGTCTCTGAGCTTGACCAGAATTCTAAATTCGTCGCCAGCCTGGCGGTAGTAGCCCGCTCTGCTTCCAGACAGGATAGTCTGAAGGGCATTGGCGATCTTTGCGACGGTCAGATTCATATCGGCGGCCTTTTGCCGATCTATGAAAACCAGCTCTTCGGGACTTCCGGATTCCCGGCTGATTCTGGCATCGGTAATTCCTTCTACCGATTCTACAAGGCTCTTAACCTGCTTGGCCAGAAGATCGGCCGTCACAAGGTCGTGACCGCGGACCTCTACCTGAACCTTGTCAGTTTGCGTCGTCCCCATGCCCATGCGCAGGATGAACAATCCCTGCCCGGCACGCGTGCGAATGATCATTCCCGGTATGTTGCTCAGCTTGCGGCGCAGCTCCGCAGCAATCTGTGCACTGGACCTTGATCGCTGAGACTCCGGTTTCAGTGATATGCGAATACTGCCGGTATGTCTGCCGGTTCCTTGCCAGGTGGAACCGCCAACGCTTGTTATCACGTTTTTGGTTTCAGGCACAGATTCGCTGACGATTTGTCCAACGACTTTGAATTTCTCATCCACCAAGTTCAAGCGCGTGCCGACCTGCATTTCGCCTTCGATCCTGACCTCGCCCTCATCTGTGCTCGGCATCAATTCCGCACCGATATACCGAGTAACCATCAGGCTTGCGGCCATAGCAAAAACTGCCACAACTATCACATGAGCGCGATTGTTCAGAGCCAGATGCAGTAATCTCTTATAGTTGTTCTCCAGGCGGGTAAAAAAACGATTGCAGGCTTGGAAGATTTTGCTCACAGAACCCTGGTTGTCTGTTGAGCTTTTTGGGGCGGAAGGAAGTATATGTGCACAGAGCATCGGCACCAGCGTCAGGGCTGCCACCAGCGAGCATAGAAGCGAGAAAGCGACCACGATCGAAAGCTGCTTGAACATCACGCCTGACATGCCTCGGATAAAAATCAACGGCAGAAAGACAACCAGCGTAGTCAATGTGCTGGCAATGATGGCGGATGTGACCTCCTCCGTACCGTTGGGGGCGGCTTGCTCCAACGGTTCTCCTGATTCCCGCATTCGAAAGATGTTTTCGAGCACCACGATTGCGTTGTCAACGAGCATTCCGATTCCGAGAGCCAGCCCTCCTAAGGTCATGATATTAAGGGTCAGACCGCCAAAATACAGCAAGGCGAAAGTAGCAATAATTGAGACGGGAATCGCAGTGGCAATGATAATGGTACTTCGCAGGTTCCGTAGAAACACAAGCAGCACGATTACAGCCAGAATTCCTCCATAAATCGCCGAAGACCCCACGTTCCTGATGGAACGCCGGATATAGTCGGACGTATCAACCATAGGTATTATTTTAATCTGCGGAATGTCTTGATTGATGCGCTGGAGCTCTTTTAGAGCACCGCGCGCGACTTCAACGGTATTCTTGCCAGACTGTTTATTGACCGATAATCTTATGCCCGGTTCGCCATTTACTCGGACAATCCTGGTGACCTTCTGCCAGGAATCCTCCACGTTAGCGATTTCTCTAAGCGCGATGGGCACGCCCTGGCGAATTGCGATAACAGTATCCTCGAGCTGCTTAAGGTCAGTGTATTCGCCCGGCGTTCTGATGGTAACCTCAAAGTTTCCTCTTTCAATAGTACCGGCGGGGATGTTGACGTTGCCCTCGCGTATGTGCGCGATGATCTGGTCCAGCGGTATGGACAAGGCATTTATCTTGGCAGGGTCAAGGTTAACGTGAATCTCGCGCTCGAGCCCGCCCCAGATGTCAACGGCAGCCACGCCGGGCACGCGCTCGAGGCGATATTTCACCTGGTCTTCAATAATCTGGCGGGTCTGCACGGGGTCCAGTTTGCTCGATGCGCCAAGAATCAATATCGGAAAACTGGCCAGGTCAAATTTGCGAAGCGT
>CAZPJZ010000545.1:0-2519 GCA_964586995.1 uncultured Pirellulales bacterium
CGCACAGCTCACGTTGCCTGCTTTCTACTGCCAGGATTACCAGCGGCGCACACTCGACCAGGGCCGCGGCAGAGCGAACTGGTACTATCCAATCGGGGATGGAGCATGGAAGGCGCGGTTTGCCCCCATGCGAACAGGGTCTTATTCCGCCACAGCCAGACTGACTGACCGAAATGGGACGATTGAGTCGAACAGTGTACGATTCGAGTGTGCATCCTCGCCGAAGAAAGGGTTTCTGCAGGTTGGTCGGAAAGACCCACGGTTTCTGGAATTCAGCGAGGGTGCTCCCTTTTTTGCCATCGGCCAGAACCTGGCGTTCATCGGCGAAGGTCAATACGTCACCTTGTCCAAAGCTGAGCAGATATTCGCCACGCTCTCGCGCAACGGAGCTAACTTCCTGCGAATCTGGACCTGCTGTGAGGATTGGGCCATGGCCATCGAAGCCAGGAAAAGTGCATGGGATCGGTCCTGGGGCCGCCGCACAAGCATTATTACGCCAATACGGGGCAGTGAAAACAATCCTAACGCCCGCAAGTGTGTCAAGATTCAGGGCGATGACGGTGCGTCCCTCACCGTCGATCCTTCTCATCCGGTAGCGGTGAAGCCAAATACGCGGTATGTACTCAGCGGACAATTCATGGCAGAAGGACCGGTAAAGCTGCGAGTAAACGTGGCACGCGGCGACGAGAAAACACCCTTCGAACCTGCTCCAAAAGGCCAGTGGCAAAAATTCGCGCACGAGTTTGTCACCGGTGGAAACGATTTGTGGCTCGGCAGAATAGTGCTGGCCCTGTCAGGGTCCGGCACCGTTTGGCTGGACAACCTGTCGCTGAAAGAGGCCGGCGGCGGTGCGGAGCTTCTGTGGGAAGCGGATGTGAATCGCCCGGTTCGCGGCTTCTACAACCAGATAGACTGCTTCATACTCGATCAACTCCTGGAGGCAGCGGAACGAAACGGCATCTATCTGATGTTGTGCGCGATTACCCGAGACCTGTACATGAAGTCACTTTCGGACGCTAACAGCAGCGAGTATGCACAGGCAATTGAAGATGCCAAGAAGCTCATGCGCTATGCCGTAGCGCGATGGGGTTATTCCACCAGTGTCGCTGCCTGGGAATACTTCAACGAGATGGACCCGGGCAAGCCTACCGACCGCTTCTACGACGAATTGGGCAAGTATCTCGAGCAGATCGACATCTACCAGCATTTGCGAACCACCAGTACGTGGCATCCCTCAGCCAGAGACTGCCGCCATGCCCGGCTGGACATTGGCCAGTTGCATCACTACATGCGGCCGGAAACTAAAGAAGATTTCAAGGATGAAGTCGCAGTTGTGGTCGAGAAGACGCGATTCTTGAGAGAACACGCACCTAATAAGCCCGTGCTGATTGGCGAATTCGGCCTGGCTACACCCAAGTGGGGACTCAGTGAGCACATGAAAGAGGACGGCGAAGGCATCCACTTTCACAACTGCCTCTGGGCGTCGGCGTTTGCCGGGCCTTCAGGCACAGCGATGTTCTGGTGGTGGGACCAGCTCGACAGGCAGGACGCTTACCACCACTACCAGCCGCTATCGACATTTCTGGCCGACGTCTCATTTGCAGGCATGAAACAGCTCCGGGCCAAGGCGTCCGGACAGATTCGCCCGCTCGGATACCAGGGCAATGACCGCGCGTATGTGTGGCTATTCAATCCAGAGGCCACATGGTGGAATCTGGTGATCGAGAAACGCCAGCCTGCTCAGATCAAAGACGCTACAATTGAGGTACACGGACTCCAGCGGGGCAACTATCGTGTCCAGTGGTGGCATACCTATGAGGGCCGAATCATCAAGAACGAAACCGTCTCGTTCGATGGCGACTCATTGCAGTTGGCGGTTCCGCCGTTTAGCCGGGACATTGCCTGCAAAATCTCTCGGTGACGTGAAAACCGCCATGTACAAAACACATAATTATCGGCAAGGAGACATAACGTGCAAGCAAGGTTAAAACTCTGGCGCCTGGTCCTGGCCGTTCTGGTTGTTGTCCTGGCCCATTCTCCCCGTATAATGGCGCGACAATCGACCAATTTCCCCACCATCGGCAGAATTGTCCGTGTTGACAATCGCATAAATGATCTAATTGGCCCCGATGCGAAGATTGAGATTCTTGCCACGGGATTCGAATGGTGCGAAGGCCCGTTGTGGATAGAAGATGCCCAGGGCGGCTACCTTCTGCTCTCCGACATACAACGCAGCGCCGTCATGAAATGGAAGGAAGGAGCCGGAGTTAGCCTGTTTATGAAACCATCGGGCTATACCGGTGTCACTGACTGTGGGCGTGAGCCGGGAAGTAACGGACTTACGCTCGACTTGCAGGGACGTATCATCTTCTGTGAGCATGGTGACCGGCGCATCTGAAGATTGGAGAAGGACGGCGGTAAAAAGACCCTCGTCGACAGCTACCTGGGCAAACGCCTGAACAGCCCGAACGATGCGGCGGTCAGATCAAATGGGGACATCTATTTCACCGACCCGCCTT
>CAZPJZ010000546.1:0-2517 GCA_964586995.1 uncultured Pirellulales bacterium
TGGCATTGACTTCGGCCCCTCTGGCAATAAGCAGTTCAACTATCTGCCTGGCGGTGCTGTGGTGAGAGCAACCAGCAAAGTGCAGCGGCGTGTTGCTACACTCATCTTTTGTGTTGACACTGGCTCCTCTGACAATGAGGAATTCAGCCACATCGGCGGAGCCGAGGTTGGCGGCGTCGTGAAGCGGTGTACAGCCATGTTTGTCCTCTGCATTGACGTCTGCCCCGGACCCGACGAGGACTTCCACCACCGAGATGGAAGCAAAGGACGCCGCGAGGTGCAGAGGTGTGCGGCCACCGTCATCCTTTACCTTGGCATCGGCTCCGTTCGCCAAAAGGAGTCTGGCCAAATCGGCGCTATTTTCCCCCAGTCCCACTTCATGGAGCGGTGTCCAGCCATCACCATTTCTCAGATCAACATCAGCGCCTTTGGCAAGAAGCAACTCCGCTACCTCCTTGTGGCCGTGGGAGATTGCATCATGCAAAGGTGTCGAGCCGTTTATGTCCTTTGCGTTGACGTCAGCGCCTTCGGCAATTAGCAGTTCGGCCACGTCACTGTGTCCAGTACAAGCCGCCATGTGCAGCGGTGTCATACCCCAGGATCCCCACGCATTGACATCGCTACCACTCCGTATGAGCGATTCACATTGCTTGATGTTACCTTCCTCGACAGCCAAATGCAGGGGTGTCTCCAATCCTGTTTCTGTTGGCTTCTTCTCACACCCCAGAGCAAGAAGCACTAATACCAGAATCAGGCAGAAAAGTCTATACGGCCTCATTTTTGTTCCCTCCTATTAACAAGGCAGAAATGGCCCGAAAGGTCACATATTTTTTGGACTAACCCGCTACAGAGTTTCGGCGGACACGCCGCCAAAGCTACCAACTTAACTTTGCCGCAGCCAGCGGATGACCTCCCGCAAGCCGGGGCGTTTGCCGTACATCAGGATGCCGGTTCGAAAGACCTTGGCAGCGGCCCACATCACGGCCAGCACAAACGCCGCCAGCAGAATGATTGAAGCAAAAACCTCAAGAAATGACGGCTGCGGGGTCGAAGCCAGCCGTAGGGTCATCACCATTGGCGTCAACGGCGGCACAAACGAAAGGCCCCGGGCTAACGGCCCATTCGGGTCCTGAGCAAGGTTGAACCAGGTTATCATCGGCAAAATGAATATGAAAGTGACGGGCATCATAAGGCTTTGCGCCTCTTTGATCGTGTTGCAGACCGAGCCAATACCCGCCAGGATCGAGCTAAACATCAGAAAACCCAGAACGAAATAGATTGCGAAATAGGGAAGTATTTCGCCCGGCAGCTCTATCGTTACATTCCACCAGTGGGCGGCCCCATAGTAAACGGTTCCGCAAGCCGCAGCAGCCCACAGACCTACCACAGTAAGACTGATGCCGGCCAGTCCAACAATCTTGCCGGACATCAGCTCAAACGGGCTCACCGCCGACAATAGCACTTCCATTACCCGTGAATTCTTCTCCTCAATAACGCTGGTGAGCATATGCTGGCCCATGCCGAAGATGCCCATGAACATCAGGAACATAAAGAAAAAGGGGACCATCATCTTGGTGAATTCCTCACCTCTGTTTATGCGTTTTTCCTGCGAGGCCGATCCGATGTCCACCCGCTCGGCCGGCACGCGACGGCGAAGCTCGGCCAGCAGCTCCGGCGAAAAATTCCGCAGTTCGCAGCGCCGATTGACAACTGCGCTATTGAGCAGATTCTCTACTGTTGACAGAAGGTCAAGCTCAGCTATCTTCGTGCCGCGGGCAAAAGAGTGAATTTTGCCGGTTCCCTCCACACTGTCTTTATCCAGGACGACATACGCATCCAATCGGCCTTCGCGGACTTTATTTTTGGCCAACTCATCCGAGCTTTCGTCGGTGTAAAGCTCGTGCAGCACGATCTGCCGCTCGGGGCTTCGTGCATTGTGCTCGTCGAATGCGGCTTTGATCTGGTCTGTCAGCTCCTTGGTCAGGTCGGCCACCACAACCCTCCTGGGCGGGCGCGGACCAGTGATACTGCGTTGGGTCAGACTATTGATGAATATGACTACGCCGATAATGACGGGCGTGATCAACACGCTCAGAATGAATGTCTTGGTCCGCACGGTCTCAATATATTCGCGCTGAGCTATCTTAAGAATTTTTCCCATTTTCTTTTCCAACCAGGCGAACAAAGATTTCGTGCAATGAGGGCACCTTAACCTCAAAAGCCTTCACTTTGACCCGACCCACTAAAGCCTTGAGCAGGTCCTGGGTGTCTGCCTCCTCTGAGAGGCTAATCTCCATACGCCGACCTTGAGTCTCTACCGTCTTTACCATGGGCAGTGCTCTGATGAAGCTCATGTCACCCTCCAGTTCAACAGAGACCGCATCAGACCTGTAACCAGAGCGAATCTCATCCAGTCTACCGTCCAAGACTGATTTTCCCTTGTTGATCAGAAGAATAAAATCGCAGAGCTGCTCGGCCTCGTGCATTACGTGCGTGGAGAAAACGATGGTCTTGCCC
>CAZPJZ010000547.1:0-2516 GCA_964586995.1 uncultured Pirellulales bacterium
GTCTCGTATAAAACCCTCCTGACGCGTATCGCAGAATACAAGAAGAAAAACCTCCTGTAGAACCGCGAACCGAAGACCGTAAGCAGTCAGCCGAGAGATAGAACGGCAAACAATAGCCGATAAGCGCTAAACGCTACGCCCGTCCACACTCCAACCCATCTTTGTTCTTTAAGAGCCTTCTCCTGTTTCCTGGTAGTCCGCTTATGTTCTATCCGTTAATTACTTAATTACGTAATAACGCAATTGCCGAATTCGTCATCTGACGATAGCGAATTTCCCGGCCTGTTCTCCCATGTCCGATTGAACGTGGAACAAATAGACTCCGCTCACCACGCGGTTACGCGTATCGCCGAGCATGTCCCACCACTCATCACCGCCCGCATCATTCATCACGCCGTCTGAAGTCGTATGGTGATGTTTGATGACCCTGAGCAGTTCACCGGGGGAACAACGTTTACAGCTCTGCCGAATGTAAATTTTTCTCACCTTTAGAGTTATTGTTTTCCATTCAGAAAATCAGCGGTTCGGTCCCTTTTAAGGGTTATTAGCAGCTATTCTCCAAATCAGCATTTTTCCCACTTAACATTTTCCTTGACAATCTTGGGATTATATATATAATTATCCCAAGATAGGAGGATTCTATGACGTTAAGTCAAATTCGTTTAAAATTAAGGAAGCTTATTGATGAACAACGTGACTTGTTAACCATTTTGATCGCGCGCAAACAGTTAATAAGAGGTGGTGTGTATCTCAACAAAACTCGCTGTGGAAAGGAACATTGCAAATGTGTGAGAGAAGGAATATTGCATACGAATTGGAAGCTTTATTGGACGGAACAAGGGAAGACAAGGCAACGAGCATTAAAGTATTCGGAGGTCGCATATTACCAAAAAATGACCCGTAATTACATGTGTTTTCGTAAGGCCCGTGCCCGGTTGGTGAAGATTCATCGAGAAATGATAGATTTAGTTAACCGTTTAGAACAAGGGATGACCAAGAGTAGTGTGAGGCGGTATGTTGGTAGGCGGGCGCGATGAAGCTGGTGTTGTATAAGACGGTGCATCATTTTTTCCCTTGGTTATTGAGTTACTTAAAGACCTTGCCCGAGCCCCGGCGCAAGAATGCGATCACCTATTCATTGCCCACCCAGTTCTGGGTGGGCGTTCTTTTATTTTTATTGAAATTGGGGTCCCGGCGCCAGCTTGATTATGCTTTTAACACCGAGCAGTTTCTTAAGAATCTTGCCCTTTTTACCAAGCAAAAGCTGACCCGGATGTTAAGTAATGACACGCTGGCGTATTTTTGGAGGCGTTCGGCCGAAACAGTCTTAAGACAAGTGCGTTATTGGTTGATTAATCAGTTATTACGGCGTAAGTGCTTAACCAGGTATCGGTTGGAGGGTTATTATTTGATTGCGGTTGATGGCACGGGTCATTTAGTCTTTAAGCGGCGGCATTGTCGCTATTGTTTAACCCGGAAAAAGCCGGGGCAAGGGACTTATTATTATCATCAGGTATTAGATGCCAAATTAGTAACGGCCAATGGGTTTGCCTTGAGTGTCGAGACCGAGTTTATTGAGAATCAACCGGGTGCCCGGCGTCAGGATTGTGAATTAAAGGCGTTTTACCGGTTGGCGAAGCGCTTGGCGCACAATTATCCACAGCTCCGTATCTGTCTGTTGCTGGATGCCTTGTACGCGAATGAACGGGTGTTAGATTTATGTGCCGAGCATAATTGGCGCTGCATGATAACCTTTAAGCGTGGTTCTTTACCGGAAACCTATCAAGAGTATCAATCATTGAAAAAGCGTTCGTTGGACAACGTATATGAGTTTGATTATAAAGGAGAACATCAGCTGTGTCAGTGGGTTACAGAGCTTAATTATAAGTTCAAGGATCGGCATTACATCAATGTCGTCGAATGTCTGGCCATCGATAAAAAAACGCTTAAAAAAACGCGTTATCTTTGGTTAACCAATCTAAGCGTAAATCAAGATAATGTCTTTTATCTAATCAATCAAGGAGGTCGTTTACGATGGAAAACTGAAAACGAAGGCTTTAACATGCAAAAAAACGGGGGATATAACCTGGAGCACACCTATTGCCACGATCTGGTGGCAATGAAGAACTTTTATTTACTGATGCAGATTGCCCATCTCTTCAATCAACTGATTGAAAAAGGCAGTCTGTTGTCAGCCGAAATCAAGAAGCTTTTGGGCAGTATTCGGAATATTGCCCGCCGGCTCTTAGAAGATTTAAGAACCAGTCTTTGTGAGCCACACGAAATCGAAACCGCGGTAACCCAACGATTCCAGATCCGCTTTGATACTTCTTGATAAAGCCTTCAGCTCCGGGTTTATCCCCCAAATAACCAATACATAAGTATACAAAATTATGAGGGCGTCGTCTACCCTTTTGACGCCCGCTCTTTAAAACCAACAATTTTTACCAACCGCAACACCAATTTGCCAAAAAACATACATTTGATTCGGCAAGGCTGCTGCGGCGTATTGAATC